>JBIQMF010000009.1:0-15368 GCA_044463545.1 Solirubrobacterales bacterium | reverse complement strand
CAGCTCGTTGATCAGCTCGGTGTCCAGTGGCTTGGCGAACCGCGCGCCGGCCACCGTGGCCGCGATGCCCTGCGCTGCCAGCAGCTTCGCCGCGCCCTGGGCGACGCCCACTCCGGTGCCGTATCCGAGCAGCGCGACCGAGCCGTCGCCACGCGTCAGCACCTCACCGACGCCGATGTCGATGGCTGTCGGCGCCGACGGCAGCGGCACACCGACGCCGGCGCCACGCGGATAGCGCAGCGCCACCGGCCCGTCGTCGTGGACGAGGGCAGTGTGCAGCATGTCGACGAGCGCCGCCTCGTCGCGCGGAGCCATCATCACGATGTTGGGCAGGCTGCGCATGAAGGCGATGTCGAAGGCGCCGTGGTGGGTCGGGCCGTCGTCGCCGACGAGGCCGGCGCGGTCCATCGCGAAGACGACGTTGAGCTTCTGCAGGCAGACGTCGTGCACGATCTGGTCGTAGCCGCGCTGCAAGAAGGTCGAATAGATGGCGGCCACGGGCTTCGCGCCCTGCAGCGACAGCCCCGCTGCGAAGAGCACCGCGTGCTGCTCGGCGATGCCGACGTCGAAGTAGTGGTCGGGCAGCTCCTTCTGCAGGATCGAGAGTCCGGTGCCGGAGTTCATGGCTGCCGTGATGCCGACCACGCGCGGGTCGCGCCGGGCCTCCGCGACCAGCGCCTGGCCGAAGACCTTCGTGTACTGCGGTGGCTGCGGCGTGCTGGGCTCGCCCCCGCTGATGCCCGCCGGCGCAGGCGCCGGCTTGCGGTTGGCAATGTCGTTGGGCTTGACGGCGTGCCAGCGCTCCATCCCGTGGGGTCCTCCGAGCTCGGCGGGTTCGAAACCCTTGCCCTTGACGGTGGCAATGTGCACCACGACCGGGCGGTCGGCGGCAAGCGCCTCTTCGACGGCGCCGCGCAAGGCCGTGACGTCGTGACCGTCGACCACCCCGATGTAGGCGAAATCGAGCTCCTCCCACAGCAGGCCGGGGGCCCAGAAGGCCTTGACCGACTCCTTCAGCTGCGGGCCGAAGCGCTCAAAGGCGGCGCCGATCCCGGCCGGCAGCTTGGTCAGACCACCCTCGGCGGCCTCGCGCGCCTTGTAGAGCTTGGGGTTCATGCGCACGCGCGTGAAATAGCGCGAGAGCGCGCCGACGTTGGGCGAGATGCTCATGCCGTTGTCGTTGAGGATCACGACGATCGGCGTACCCAGACCGCCGGCGTTGTGCAGCGCCTCAAAGGCGACGCCGCCCGTCATCGAGCCGTCGCCGATCACGGCTACGACCTTGCCGTCCTCACCGTGCCCCATGCGCATGGCCTCTTTGAGGCCGACGGCGTAGGAGATCGAGGTCGAGGCGTGGCCGGCCCCCATGATGTCGTGCTCGGACTCGGAGGTTGCGCAGAAGGGCGCGAGTCCGCCGTACTTGCGGATCGTCGGCAGCTGCTCGCGGCGACCGGTCAGCATCTTGTGCGGATAGGCCTGATGGCCGACGTCCCAGAGCACCTTGTCGCGCGGCGAGTCGAGCAATGAGTGCAGCACGACCGACAACTCGCAGACTCCGAGGTTGGCTCCGAAGTGACCGCCGATCTCGCCGACGGTGTCGATCAGCTCATTGCGCACTTCTTGGGCGATCTGCGTCAGCTGTTCGTCGCTGAGGCCGGTCAGGTCAGCGGGGCCGTTGATGCCCGGCAACAGCGGACCTGACTCGAGTTTCTTGTCCTGCTTGCCCAATTCGTGCCTACCGATTCCGGCCGTAGATGTACTGGCTGACCGCCCAGAGGTCGCTGACGTCGCCGCGGAACTCGATTCCTTCGAGCGTCTGGCGCACCCGCGAATAGCTCTCGTCGGCCAGTTTGCGCGCGCCCTCAAGACCGAACGCGCTGACGTATGTTGCCTTGCCATGCCGCTCGTCGCTGCCGCTGGGCTTGCCCAGTTCCTGCGATGAGCCGGTGACATCGAGAATATCGTCGATGATCTGAAAAAGCACCCCCAACTCGTCGGCGAACACGCCCAGCTGCTCGACGGTCCGCGTCGGGGTGCCCAGCACGATGGCCGCGCCACGCACCGACGCGCGGATCAGTCGGCCGGTCTTCAGTGCGTGCATCTGCTGCAGCTCGTCGGCGCCCTGCACGCGCTCGTCGATGTCGATGTACTGCCCACCAACCATGCCCGCGGCGCCGATTGCCGACAACAGTTCATCGATCGCCTCGACGACGTGGCGCGGCTCGCCGGCCTGCTTGGAAGAGATCAGCCGCAGGGCTTCGGCGAACAGTGCGTCGCCGGCCAGGATCGCCACGTTCTCGCCGTAGGCCACGTGACAGGTCGGCTTGCCGCGCCGCAGGTCGTCGTCGTCCATCGCCGGCAGGTCGTCGTGGATCAGCGAATAGGTGTGGATGAGCTCGAGCGCGGCGGCGAATGGCATCACGACCGACGGGTCGTGTCCCAGCGCGTGCGCCGTCGAGAGCGCCAGCACCGGGCGCACACGCTTTCCGTCGGCCAGCAGCGAGTAGCGCATGGCCTCGACGAGCCCGTTGACGGCCGGGACGGCCTCGTAGTCGATCGCCGTCAGGTAGTGATCGACGGCCCGGCGCTTGGCGTCTGGAAAGGCCGGAGCGGTGGTCACCGCGAAACCGACTCCAGCGTCGAGGCGGCGCGCGCGGCGAGTTCGGTCAGCTCGCGCAGGGTCGACTCGAGGGCGGCGGCGTCGAATTCACCTTCGCGCAGCGCCGCGACCTTCTGCTTGAGCTCTGTGATCAGCCCGTCGAGATCGGTCAGTGACTGCTGTGTGTCTGCGTCGAGTTCTGGCATTGCTGCGGGCTCCTCAAGTTCTTGCGCTTCGGCCAACTGCTCGATCATCGCAAGCAGTTCGGACTCTGTGACCAGCGCCGGGTCAGGGGCCGGTGATGTCTCCTCGTCCAGCAGCGTCGTCGCCGCTGCGGCCGCTGCCTGCAGCTCCTTCAGCAGCAGGTCCGGCGCCTCCGACGGACTCATCTCCGCCGGCGTCGTCGGCGTCGCCCGCGGGCTGCTGGCCGACTCCTCCGAGCTGACGAAGGACCGCGCCGAGGATACCGTTGACGAACTTTGGCGCCTCAGCAGAGCAGTAGCGCTTGGCGAGCTCGACGGCCTCGTCGACGGCGACTTCGCGGGGGACGTCACCGGAGTCGAGTTCGTGGACTGCGACACGGAGGATGCTGCGCTCGAGCGGGGCGATCCGCTCGAGCGTCCAGCCGGCTTTGATGTGTCGACGGATCCTGGCGTCGAGCTCGTCCTGCCGGTCAAGCGTCTCAAGAGCAAGCGCACGAGCGAAATCAGTCGTTGAATCATCAAAGAGGTCCTCGAGTTCGCGCCCGGTCAGATCGTGTTGGTAGAGGGCGAAGACAGCCTGCTTGCGCTGGTCGCTCCGCCTCACGATCGCTCCTCACGCACGTGACATGTACTCGCCGCTGCGCGTGTCGACTTTGACGACGTCGCCGCTGTTGAGGAACAACGGCACCTGCACGACCTTGCCCGTCTCGAGCGTCGCGGGCTTGTTGCCGCCTCCACTGACGGTGTCGCCGCGCACGCCGGGCTCGGTTTCTGCGATCTCGAGCGTGACGGACGCCGGCAACTGGATGTCGGAGAACTCGCCGTCGATGTAGAGCGCCTCGATCTCGGTGTTGGGTTTGACGTAGCCCAGTGCGTCCTCGAGCGCCGCGAAGGGTGTCGAGAGCTGCTCGAAGCTCTCATTGTCCATGAAGTGAGCGTCGGTGCCGTCGTTGTAGAGGTACTGCAGCTTGTGCACCTCGGTACGCACGGCGCGAAACTTCTCGCCGGCGCGGAAGGTCTTGTCGATCACGTTCCCGTCAGCGCTGCGCTTCAGCTTCGTACGCACAAACGCACCACCCTTGCCCGGCTTGACGTGCTGGAACTCGACGATCTTGTAGATCGTGCCGTCAACCTCGATGTGGTTGCCGTTCTTGAACTGGTTGGTTGAGATCATGGCGTGACAGGGTAGGTGGTCGCCCTCGGGCCTGCTCCTACTCGTCGGTGAAGGGAACGTCCTCCGGTGGTGTCTTCTCCCCCGCCTCCTGCAGCTGCTGATCGCGGCGTCGCTGCCAGACGATGCCGCCGCCGAGGATGAAGACCGGCATCAGGTACAGGAGGTTGGCCAGCCAGTGGCCGGCGTG
Organism: Solirubrobacterales bacterium; assembly: GCA_044463545.1. GTDB lineage: Bacteria > Actinomycetota > Thermoleophilia > Solirubrobacterales > JACPNS01 > JACPNS01. The sequence continues at coordinate 11,205 of JBIQMF010000009.1, read as the reverse complement.
CGCGATCGGGGCCAGTTGCAGCAACTCGGCAATCATGGTGATTGCGAAAGTAGCCAGAGTCCGAGCGAAGTGAAGCCGACCATCACCACGAGCATCCACATCTGTGACTGCGCGGCGGCGCGCGCTTTGCCCCATACCGCCGTCGCCTTGTCGTGGGCGACGATGAGGCCGGCGACGTGACCGACCAGCAGGGCTGCCACCTGGACCCACCAGATGACCTTGCCGGAGATGAAGTAGTCGATCGTCGGCTGGCCGGCATCACCCATCGGATGGGCGATCACATGCGGAATCGACTGACCGACGAAGACCATGAATGAGAAGTAGTGGGCGATCAGGTAGCCCAACGCGATCGGCACCAGCGACGGCGCAAACATCAGCATCAACTCGCGCGGCGACTTGTCGATGCTGCCGCCACCCATTCCTCGCACGCCGAGGTGGTAGAAGCCGGCGACCACGACGACGCAGGCCAGCAGCCCCAGCGTGGCGACCAGGGTCGACGGGTTGTCGCCGGCAATCCCGGTCCAGAGTCCACCGCGCTCGATTCCGTCGTAGACGGTGATACCGATCATCGTCGCGACAAAACCGACCGTCCCGGCCAACAGCGGCACGTCGGTCAGCCCCGAAAGCGGCGTACGCCAGCAGAGTTTTCCGACCGACGCGCAGAGCGGCGATATGCGCGAGAAGACCTCGAAGTAGATGCCGAGTCCGTCGCCACGTTCGAGCCAGCGGCGCGCGCCGAAGAGCGACATGCCGACCAGCTGCAGGCCGAAGTAGACGAGTGCAAGCGTCGCGAGCACGGCCGGACGGCGGCCGTCGTCGCCCGACACCAGCTCAAGCCAGCCGAACCCGAATAGCAACAGCGCGGCCGGCCAACGACCGAGGCGCTCGGGGTAGGCGAAGCGCGGAGCCGCGTTCTGCTCGCCGCCATGTCTCCTGACGCGCAGACGATGGGCGGCAAGGCCGACCGCGCGCCATGGGTTGAAAGGTCGGAAGACATCGCCGAAGACCGCGCTCAACAGCGGGATCATCGTCCAGAAGAAGACGTACACGAAGATCGGCATCGGGTTCGTCTGGTCGCTCTGCTCGCCGGCGTAGCCGAAGTAGACGAGCGCGACGAAGAGCACGACGCCGAATGCGCCGGCAAGCCCTTCGAGCAGGCGCGGCAGACCGAACAGGCTGCGCAGCCGCGCAGTCTCCAGCTTGGGCTCGGTCCACAGTGCCGCGAGCGCGAAGAACGACACGGCAAGCACGACCGCGGCACCCCACGAGAAGAGCCAGCCGGGCAGCGGCAGGTCGCTGCGCTGACCGAGCCCGTGGGCCAGTGGAAACAGGAACTCACTCACGGGCTGACCCGCAACTTGCCGATGTGGACCTCTGAGCCGTGGTAATGGAAGGCGATCTCGAATTCACCGTCGATGGCTGCCCTGACGCGCAGTCTGCCGATCTTGCCGGGCGTCAGCTCGAGCGTCTTGTCGTAGCCGTGCAAGTGCAGTGTCGCCGGACGCTCTGCACGCGCGCGCAACACCACGGTCTGGCCTTTGTCGACCTTTATGGTCGGCTCCCTGCCGTCGATCAGCACGGGTGAGAGCACCACGCCAGAGACACCGGCGCCGCCGGTTTCATTCTGCGGGGCGGCTCCGCCACTGCCGTCCGCTCCACCCGGGACCGGCGCGGCACCGCCGCTGCCTGCGTGGTCGTGCTCGGCGTGGCCGGACTCGGTCGTCGACCCCGTGGCGCCGGCGTCGCCCCTGGACCTGTCTGCCCCTGAGTTCTCGTCAACGCGCTGCTGCGTGGTAGGTGTGGCGTCGGTTTCCTCGCGTCCAGTGCCGATCACGACGCCGGCGACGATGACGATCAGGACGCCGACGATTGCCAGCGCCCAGCGGGTGTTCCTGTTCAAGGTTCGAAGCTCCGTGTCTTGGGGTTGGTACGCGTCCTTCGCGTGGTCAAAAACCTTACATGATTTCGTGTCAAGATCGCCCGCATGCGCCGGTCTCAGTCGACCGTCAAAAGTTCCTTCGTGAAGGGCGTCAGCACTTCTGGGCCGGTGTCGCTCACGACCACCAGATCCTCGATGCGCACACCGAACTCACCGCTGACGTAGACCCCGGGCTCGACGGTCACGACGTTGCCGGCCACAAGCGTCTCCTGCGAGCGCGCAGAAAGCGTCGGCAGTTCGTGCACCTCCACCCCGACCCCGTGACCGAGGCTGTGGCCGAAGTCCTCACCGTACCCGGCCGAGGCGATGACCTCGCGGGCGAGAGCATCCACCGCCGCGCACTCGGCGCCCACCAACACGGCCGACAACGCGGCCTGCTGCGCCTCGAGCACCAACGCGTAGACATCCTGCTGATGCTGCGGGAGCTCGCCGGTGGCGAAGGTGCGTGTGCAGTCAGAGCAGTAGCCGTCCAGCACCACGCCGAGGTCGAGCACCACGAGCTGACCGGGCTCGACGACGACGTCGCGCGGCTCGGCGTGTGGCAGCGCGCCGTGGGGACCGCATGCGACGATCGGGTCGAACGAGAGGCCGCTGGCGCCTGCCTCACGCGCCAACTCTGCGATCCGCCATGCCAGCTGCAGCTCGGTGCGGCCGACGAGCCCCTCCTCGGCCAGGCTGGCATAGATCGCGTCGCCCAACGCAGCAGCGCGGCCGATGGCGGCGAGCTCTGCGGCGTCTTTGACCGCACGCAGGGCTTCAACGACCCCGGCCGCCGCCACGAGCTGGCGCCCGTCGGGCATCGCCTCGCGCAACGCAGCGTGGGCCTTGACGCGCATGTCGGCGTCGTCAAAGCCGATCCGCTCTGCCCCCTCCATGGCGGCGACGAGGGCTTTTCGCGGCTCGCTGCCACCGTCGATGACGTCGTAGTCGGGCGCCTGGTCGGCGGCCTGAGCTGTGTAGCGGAAATCAGTCAGGAGCACCGCACGCTGGCCCGAGACGAAGAGGGTGCCGTTGCTGCCGCTGAAGCCGCTGAGGTAGCGCACGTTCTCGCGGTTGGTCACGAGCAGCGAGTCGATGTCCTCGCGCTTGGCGATTTCCGCGCGCAGGCGGGCCAGGCGCTCGGAGCCGGCGACAGCCACCGCTCACTCCCCCAGCTTCTGCGCCAGCGCTGACAGCGCGTCGCGGTAGCCGTCCGCGCCGCGGCCGCTGATCGCCGCGAAGCAGTGGTCGCGGATCACCGACGTCTGCCGAAACTCCTCGCGCGCTGAAATCTCTGAGAGGTGGACTTCGACGGCCGGCACGGCGGCAATCTCAAGGGCGTCACGGATCGCCCAGCTGTAGTGGGTCCAGGCGCCGGGATTGAGGACGAGGCCGTCGGCCAGCTCGCGCGCACGATGCAGGCGTTCGACATACTCGGTCTCGCTGTTGGTCTGAAAGCTCGACACCTCGAGCCCAAGCTCCTGTGCGAAGGCCTCGATCTTGAACTCGAGCTCGTCCAGCGTCAGCGTGCCGTAGTGATCGGCCGGGCGGACACCCAGTTGATCGAGGTTGACGCCGTGCAGGACTTCGATGCGATGTCTCATCGCACAAGATCCTTGACCACGAGGGCAAGCTCGTCGGGGTCGACGGCGTGACCGGGCGTGACCGCACCGGGTCCCTCCACGAGCACGAAGGGCACGCCGTCGCCGACACGCTTTTTGTCGAGCTGGATCACTTCGAGCACCGTATCGAGCGGCAGACCGCGGGCGCGCACGGGGAGGCCGGCCTGCTTGCACAGCTCTACGACCTGCTTGTGCAGCGTGTCGTCGCCCGAGAGCTTGAGCGCCCCCGACAACCCGATGCTGACGGCTTCTCCGTGGCGCAGCGTTCCGTAGCCTGCAACCGTCTCGATGGCGTGGCCGATCGTGTGACCGAGGTTCAGGATCTGTCGCAGATTCTGGTCACGTTCGTCCTTGGCGACGACGCCGAGCTTCGTGCGCGCACACTCGAAGACGATCCAGGGATCAATCGGCTGCTTGAAGTCGACGCCCTTGGCGACGCGCGCCCACAGCCTGCCGCCAGCGATCAGAGCGGTCTTGATCACCTCGGCCCAGCCGGCCACGAGTTCACCCTTGGGCAGCGCAGCCAACGCGTCTGTGTCGACGAGCACGCCGTCGGGCTGGTGATATGCGCCGGCGTAGTTCTTGGCCGCCGGAAGGTCGACGCCCGTCTTGCCGCCGTATGCCGAGTCGACCTGGGCCACGAGCGACGTCGGGACCTGCACGAACGGGGTTCCGCGCTGGTAGACGGCCGCGCAGAAGCCGGCAAGATCGCCGACCACTCCGCCGCCGACGGCGGCCAGCTGGCGCCCGCGCGCAAACTCCTGGGCGGCCAACTGAGAGCAGACATCCTCGACCTGCGCCAGCGTCTTCGAGTTCTCGCCGGGCGCAATGACGATGCCCTCGCCGAGCCACGGGTAGAGCTCCTCAAGGTTGCTGTCGGAGACGGTGACAGCATCGCGACGGGCCAGCCAGAGGTCGCCGCGCTCGAGCACCCCGGCGTCGAAGACGGACGGGTAGGCCCAGGTCTTGCCCGCCGTGAAGATCATGCGCGGTCCGCTCGGGCGGGCCAGCAGCTCGCGCAGCAGCGGCATCGCAGCGCGCACGGTGCTCGTCGCTGAACTGCTCAGCAGTACGTCGGCCGCGTCCTCATAGACGGGTGCGCGCTCCTCGTAGAGGGCGCGAAAGGCCTGCTCTTCGCGCGCCAGCGGCCGGCGCGACTTGCGCACCCGGGCCCAGGCGTCGTCGGCGCTGACCTCGAGCAGCGCCACGAGGTGCTTGCGCAGCGCGCGGCGGGTCCTGCCCGATCCCAGCGCCCCGCCGCCCAGCGCGATCACGAGCGGTGTCTCGCGCGCCAGCAGCTCCAGCACCAACGCCTCTTCGCGCGCGCGGAACTCGGACTCACCGAACTTGGCGAAGAAATCTTCGATCGAGCTGCCGAGCCGTTCGGCCAGCAGCTGGTCGACGTCGACGGCGTCGCGCCCCAGAGCCTTGGCAAGTCGCGTGGCGGTACTCGACTTGCCGGCGCCCATGAAACCGGTCAAGACGAGCTGACGGGCCATGGAGTCAGTTTGTCTCCTGATCGGCGAAGAACACTTCCTCGGCGATTCTGCCGCGATAGGCGGACAGCGCCGACTTTGTGTCCTCGATGTTGTCGCCGCCGAACTTCTCGAGATATGCCTCGGCGAAGACGATCGACGTCATCGCCTCGGCGACGACTCCAGCGGCTGGCACGGTGCAGGAGTCGGTGCGCTCCTTCAAGGCAGCGGCCTCATCGCCGGTGGCAATGTCGACACTGCGCAACGGTTTCGTCAAGGTCGGCAGCGGCTTCATGGCGCCCTTGATGACGACGGTCTCACCGTTGGTCATGCCGCCTTCGATACCGCCGGCGTGGTTGGTCGTGCGGTGGAAGCCGAAAGGTTCGGTCGGTCCCTGGCCGCCGGGAAAGATCTCGTCGTGCGCGGCAGAGCCCGGGATGTTCGTGAGGCCGAAGCCATCGCCGAAACCGACCCCCTTGATCGCCTGGATCGAGCAGATCGCTTGGGCCAGGCGGCCCTCGATACGGCCGTCCCAGGTGGCGTAGGAACCCAGCCCCGGGACAAGCCCGAAGACGAGCACCTCAAAGATGCCGCCGATCGTCTCGTTGGCCTTGCGCTGCACGTCGATGTGGCGGATCATCTGGCGCTCGGCGGCCTTGTCGAGGCAGCGCACCGGGGAATCGTCGATGCCCTCGAAATCGGACACCTGCAAGGGCGCGGCCGGCTCCGGTGCGTCGACCTCGCCGATACGCGTGACGTGGCTGCGGACCTCGACGCCGAGCTGGCGCAGGATCGCGCGGGCGACGGCGCCGACCGCGACGCGCGCCGTAGTCTCGCGCGCGCTGGCGCGTTCGAGGACATTGCGTACGTCGTCGTGGCCGAACTTCTGTACCCCGGCAAGGTCTGCATGACCGGGGCGCGGCAGGTGCACCTCGGCAACCTCGGCCTCGACCGGCCAGGGGTTCATGCGGTCTTCCCAGTTGGCGTAGTCGCGGTTGGGGACCGACAGCGCAATCGGGCTGCCGAGGGTGCGGCCGTGGCGGATTCCCGAGACGACGACGGCGGCGTCCTTCTCGATCTTCATCCGGCCGCCGCGGCCGTAGCCCAGCTGACGCCTCGCGAGGTCGTTGTTGAGGTCTTCAGGGGTCAGCTCAAGACCAGCCGGAACGCCCTCGATGACGGCGATCAGACCCGGACCGTGTGACTCTCCTGCGGTGGTGAAGCGAAGTCTCATTGCGGCCGAAGCCTACCCTGCCGCAGCAGGCGCCTCAGCGACGTGGGCGGATCTTCTCAGAGCCGTCGAAGCGCACCGTGTAGGTGACGTCGTCGCCCTGGATGTCGCGATAGTCGGCCAGCCGCACGATCCCGCCCTTCTGCAGCTTGATCTGCCGGATCGGCTTGTCGTACTCGATCTTGCGGCTCCTGTCGCCGTCGACCTCGACGTCGGTCACCGCGAAGAGCAGCAGCGAGTTGGCGCCGACCGACAAGACCTTGATCGTCGGCTTGTCGGCAAAGTCGATCCAGCCGCCAGCACGCTTGCGCGCGCGCTTCCACGGCGTGTATGACGAATAGACCGTGAGGTTTGCCGTGTATGTCGCGGCCGCCGCAGCCGGTGCCGCAGCGCGCGTGGCAGCTGCCTGTTTACGCTTGGCGGCCGCCTTGGCGCGCCGCTCTGCTGCCGAGAGCCGATCGGCGTGTCCCTCGGCGGCGAAGGGGTCGCGGCTGCTGCGCCGCACGGCCAGACTTTTTTCGCTGAGGCTGAGGTCGGGCACAACCTCGGACGACTTCTTCTGCGGGGTGCGCACCTTGCCGCGATCAGCCACGGCGTTGTCCCCGGACGGCGAGATCAGACTCATGGCGACGATCGCCAGCAGCAGCGAAGCGGCACCGGCCAGCACCGGGGCTGGCTTCGGAATGACGCGCGCGAGGCGGTCGAGCACGCTGGGCGCGCGACCGACGATGACGGTCTTCGGCGCCTTCAGCTTCTTGCCCGAAGCGGCTTCGACGACGACTTCCTTCTCGACCACCACCGGCTTCTCGACGACCTTTTCGACCTCGACGATCTTCTCGATCTCGACGGTCACGGGCTTCTCGACGATCTTTTCGACCTCGACCGTCACCGGCTTCTCGACGATCCTCTCCACCTCGACCGTCACGGGCTTCTCGACGATCTTCTCGACAGGGCGGTCGATGTACACCGGCCGCTCGACCTCGACGCGCCGCTCAACCTCGACCGGGCGGTCGATGTAGACGGGCTTCTCGACCGAGCGCTCGACCACAACCTCGCGCTCAACGACGACCGGCCGCTCGGCCCGGCTCTGGCCGGTCCAGGCGAATGTCGCCGGTGCGTCGTCCGGACGCGAGCGCTTTCCTGCGGAATCCCGCCGGCCACGCGCACGCGGTTTTGCCGCGCGCAGGCGCATCAGGCCTTCTTCCGCGTCAGTGACTCGAGCCGCAAGGTGTGAACCTCACCGGCGGTGTCCGTGATGCGGGCGCTGCGGCCCTTCGTGAGCTGGATGATGCTGGCGTCCTTGGTCTCGATCACGTATCCGCCAGCGGGCCGGGCACTCGAACCCGTCGGGAGCTTGAAGTAGGCAGTCTTGCCGTTGGTGCTGACGCGCTCGAAGGTCACGACGGTTGCGCCGGTCGGCGGCACGGCGTCGCCCAGATCGAGCCGCCGGTGCGTCTTCCCGTCGAGCCGCACGGTCGCCTGGTAGACGTAGATCTTCACGTCGTCCGACGAGTCGTCACCACCGCCACCGCCGGTCTGCTCGGTCGCGCCGCCGGCGCCGCCGGCGCCGGTCGATCCGGTGCCGCCCTCGGCTGCCTGCGTGCCGCTCCCGCATGGGGGCTCAGATGCAGAGATAGGGCAGAAGACGCGGACGCGCAGGTCGGAGACCTGGCAGTCAAGCACGCGCGGCGGGCCAGAGCTCACCGTGCTGCAGTCGTAGTTGCTGTTGCCCATGAAGGGGTTGCGGCTGGCGTCCAGCGGGCCGCTGCTGCCGATGGCTGTCGGGGTCACGAGGGTGATCTCGATCGGCTCTGGGGTCTGATTTGCAACAGGCTGGGTCTGGGCAGGCGCAGGCGTCGGCGGAGCCGTGTCGACGACCGGCTCGGAGCGGTTCGGCAGCACGAAGATCGCGGCCACGATGGCCACCAGCAGGGCGATCGCGGGCAGCAGCAGGTTACGCATGCGCATGTCCTCGACGACCTCGCTGACGTAGCGCTTGGCGGCGTCGAGCTGTTCGTTGGATGAAGGCTTGTCACTCATCGTCTACTGGCCTCCGGCCGCGCCGCCGGTGTCTGCCGCAGGCGTGCCCGCCGGCGGCGGCGCAGGTGCTTCGGGGGTCTGGGTCGGCAGGCCGCCGGCCGGGATCATGTAGCCCGTCACCTGGACGGCAGCGCTGAGCATCGGGAACTCCTGCACGGAGAGGTTGATCTGCGTGATGTCGAGCAGTCGACCGTTGACGGTGACCTTGCCGTTGTGCGTGCGCACGAGCCCCAGCAACTTGCCGAAGAAGGTGTCGAGGTCGAAGAAGCTGCCGCGGAAGCTCAAGGTGTAGGTCGTCGACTCGAGACCCGCGGCCTTGGCGCTGAGGTCCGCCAACGTTGCCGACTTGGCGCAGAGCGCGGCCGTCTGGGCGTTGCGCGCCGCAGCCGTGGCCGCGGCGTCCTCGGCCTTGTCCTTCGACTTGCCGACCCAGGTCTCTGAAGTCGAGCCGGTCGCCGGGGTTGAGGCCGGAGCCGACGCTGCTTCTCCGGTCTGGCCGGACGCCCCAGGATCCTCGCAGGAGGTACCGCCGACGGCAGCGGTGGCGCCGCCCGCTGCGCCCGGCGCGACGGCGAGGTCGCGCAGCTTCACGTCGTGGTCAAGCCCCAGCCCGTCGATCTGGACGAGCAGGCTGGCAAAGTCGTCGTCGGCCGGGATCGCCGCACCCAGCCGCACGAGCTTGGCGTAATGCTCGGGCTTCTCGAGTTTCACGGCCTTGGCCGCCGCTTCGGCGGCGTTGGCGCTGTCGAGAGCGGCCTGAGCCTCCTGCTTGGCCGCGTTGGCCTCACTCACCGCGGCCTGCTTGGGCTTGATGAGCATGAACCAGAGCCCGCCGATGAGCAGCAGGACCAGTACGGCCATCAGAACCTTGCGATCACGATCGGTCATTCCCATGCTGGATCAGTCTCCCGTCCCGCTGGTTGCGCCCGCGGCGGCCGGCGTGGTCGTTGCACCCGTGGCGCCGGCAGGCTGCGCCTCAGGCTTGGGCAGGCCCTTGAGGTCGGCCGTCTTCGGGCGGTAGGAGACGTTGAGCGAGAAGGTCAAGGGCTCCGGGCCGCAGTTGTTCTTACGCTCGTTGTCGTCGACCTGGTCGGATGAGCCCTCGCCCTCACCACCTTCAGTCTCCGTGACGATGGTTCCGAGGGCGCTCGAGACGGAGCGGACGCGCTCGACGCCCGGCATCTGGCGCAACCAGGTGAGAAAGCGCGCATATCCGACCCAGCCCGACGTGCACCCGCTGAGCGTCATCATCGGCTGCATCTGCTGCGGCTGGCCCGCCACCGGCGCAGCGGCATCCGATGCCGTGGCGGAGATCGCCAACATGCTGTCGATCGTCACGTCGTCGGGCAGCGTCTTCGAAAGGTCACGCATGGCCACGTTCCACGGGAAGCGGACGCTGGCGAGGCCTCCGACGAGCAGCGTGCGCTGGCGAATCGTCTCAGAGAGGTCGTCCGAGCGCGTCGGGATCACCGAGACCGCGGCCTGCTTGCGCTCGGCCTCCGCACGCAGCGCAGTCGCCTCGTCGTTGATCGTCTTGGCGCGGTTTGAAAGGCTGATCGAGACGATCACGACCAGCAGGATCGCCCCCAGCACCCCCAACACGGCCCAGGCCACGCGCGGGTCGCCCTCGCCGGGAATGCGCGGGCGCAGCTCGGGTGGGAGAAGGTTTACGGGCCTCATGCCGTGACCACGTCCTCGAGCGCCAGCCCGGCCGCAAGCGAAAGCTTGTTGAGGTCGACCTCGGGCGATTCGATGTCGCTCGCGTCGAGCGCTCCCAGCGGCGCAGTGACCGTGACCGGCAGACCGGTGCGCTGTGCCAGTGAGTCGGCGATTCCGTCGATCCTGGCCCCCGGGCCCACCAGCAGGATGCGCGAGACGCGCACTGCATCGGGCTGGGCGTTGTGGAAGTCGACCGAAGCCGTGATGTCGTTGCCCAGCTGGTTGACCATCGTCAACAACTCTTCACGGGCGCCCTCGACGATGTCTGGTTCGCCGGCGATCGACTCGACCGGGGTCAGCAGCCCGACGTGGTCGAGCCACATCTCTGCGTGGTCTCGCGTCAGGCCGCAGCGGTCCATGAGGCGCAGGGCGGCGGCCGACAGGCCACTGGGCGTCGCGCGCGTGAACTCGCAGACGCGACCACGCGCCAGCGTCACGTTGACCATGTCTCCGACGTGGAGGTAACAAATCGCCTCGGCGTCCGACGCCGAACCCGGGTAGAGCGCGCGGATCATCCCGAAGGCCGAGAGGTCGATCGACTGCAGGTTGACACGGGCGCGCTCGGCCGTGGCAAGCACATTGTCGATGAGCGCGCGACTGGCGGCCACGAGCAGAACGCGGAACTTGGGCGCCTCGCCGGGCTCCTTGGGTTCGATCGTCTCGACGATCTGGTAATCGAGGATCGCCTCATCGACAGACATCGGCAGGTGTTCTGCCGCCTGGAAGCGCACGGCTGCCTCAAACTCTTTGCGGTCTTCGATCACCGGCATGTCGAAGCTGCGGATCACGACGCGTGAACTGGCAACGCCGATGCGGACCTTGTCCGGGAGGTTGCTGACGCGCAGAAACTCGGCGATCGCGTCGCCCCGCGGACCCATGGGGGTGGCGCCGACGAAGCGCGGATTCGGCACTCGCGGCACATGGACATCATGCGTCGCGAAGTAGAGGAAGAAGGGCTGATCCTGCTGCTTGCTCCGCTCCAGGAACGCGACGGCCTTGCTGTTGAACGTGTCGGCCATGTCCTCGTCGACCCAGCGAGCGGCCTGGCCGCCGGTCATGTAGCCGATCCGGCTGATGCCGTTGACGATTGTCATGTCATGCCCATGACTCGGCTTCATCTTGAGCAGTTCGGGATGCTCGGCGCCGGTCGGGTCGTCGCCGACCTTCTCGCGGTAGCTGACGCGGATCGGGTCGGCCGGA
>JBIQMF010000008.1:0-15549 GCA_044463545.1 Solirubrobacterales bacterium | reverse complement strand
CCACAGTCGACCCTGCTCCTCGAGGAAGCCCGTGTCGCCGAGACGCTGCCAGCGCGTCTCGCCGTCGGCGATCTTGTTCTCGGCCATCTCCTTCTCGGCGTTGTAGTAGTGATCGCTGATGTGCGGGCTGCGCACGATCGCCTCACCGATCTCACCGACCGGGAGCTCCTTGGCGTCGTCGATCGTGGCGATGTTGCCGTCGTCGATCTCGACAATCTTGACCTCGACCCCGGGCAGCGGCGAGCCGACGCAGAGTCCGGCCCCCTGCTCGCTCTTGGCCCAGGTCTCCCCCAGCACCGTCTCGCCATCGATCTCGGCGACCGGAAGGGCCTCGGTGGCCCCGTAGTTGCTGTAGAGCTCCCCGTTCGGGATGATCGGCTTCATCGCCGCATACAAGGGACCTTGGATCTCGGCGCCGCCGGAGACGATCCGTCGGATCGAGGGCAGCGTGATCCCCTGCTTCTTGCAGTGTTCAGCGAGGTTCGTCAGCAGCGCCGGTGACGCGAACATCGAATGCACATCGTTGGTAATGATGGCGTCGGCCAGAGCGCCGGGGTTGGCGTCGCCGGGACCGCGCGTGGCGAAGTTCATCGGCGGGACGACGGTCGTGCCGCCGTGCGAGAGGCCGATGATCCAGAAGATCGGGAAGGTCGGCATGTCGATGATCTCGCCGAGTTCATCGAGCTTCCACTGGCCCATCACGCCGTTGATCATCGCGGTGATGTTCTTCTGCGTCATCACCATCGGCTTCGGGGAGCCGGTGCTGCCAGTCGTGTAGCCGATCAGCATGCGTGCGTCTTCTCCGATGTCGGCCGTGACGGGCTCGTCCGGAACGGGCCGCTCAAGCGACGAGAGCGAATGCATTCCCGGCAGGCTCGGCCCGCCGACGATGATCTTGGTCTTGACCGTGCCGCGGCCCCAGCCAAAGACGACACGCGCCAGATGCGCCTCGGGCGTGCCGAAGAAGACGGTCGGGCCAACGCGGCTGAGGCTCTTGGCCACGGGCGCAAGGCCGTGACTGTGCGGCTCGATGCCGACCATCACTGCGCCGACACGCCAGAGCGCAAGCGCCACAACCATGGCGTCTTCGCCCGGCGGGACCATGTAGGAACAGAGCGTGCCCTCGCCGATGCCGATCTCGCGCAGGCCGACGGCAAGGCCCTCGGCGCGGTCGCTGATCGTCTTGAAGTTCGTCCGCTTGACGCGGGTGGACCCCCAGGGCATGCGCGAGACGTTGATCAGCGCAGTACGGTCGGGGTGCTCGCGGGCGATCTCGCGGATACGCCCGGGGAGATCAAGCATCTCGCTCTGGCTCACTGTCGTCATGCGGCAACCGTTTCCTTCTTGTTCTCGTTGACGTGCGCGTCGAGCTGACGGATCAGACGCGTCACGGCGTCCGGGTTCTCGAGCATCGCGAGGTGACCGCAGTTGTCGAGCACCTCGACCTGCTCGGCACCGAGTCGCTGCGCAAGACCAGACACCTTCTGGCGTGAGAGCACCCGGTTCTGGTCTCCCCAGACGATCCACGTGGGCACGGACGGTGGCTTCGTCGTCTCGTCGACGCCCCCGTAGGCCGACATGTCGTCGAGCACGTCGATCAGCGCAGGAAGCTGCTCGCTGCGGCCCTGCAGCGCCAGGAGTTCCTTGTCGTGGTGCAGCCCGCGGGCTACGCCGTTCCTGCCCAACTGGAAGCGCAGGGCGATCGAGGCGATCGGACGCGGGATGCGGACGTGGCGGGCGACTCCGCGCATGGCGCGGCTGGGACCTTCGAAGCGGTCGGCCATGGTGTAGAGAAAGCCGATCTTGCCGCCGCTGAAGCTGGCCTCGGTCAGCGGGTTGACCGTGAGGATGCCGCTGACCAGTTCGCTGTTCTGCTCGGCCAGACGCAGGGCGATGTTGCTGCCCATGCAGTTGCCGACCATCAGCGCCGGGCCAAGGTCCATCGAGCCGATCATCTCGGCGACGAGGTTGACCATCTCGTGCAACTCTGCCGCGGGCTTGGGAAGCGGTGACTGCCCGAAGCCGGGCAGGTCGATGGCGATCACGCGGTGATCCTTCGAGAGGTCGGCGACCTGGTGGCGCCAGATCGTCGAGGAGGTTCCGCCGTTGTGCACAAAGACGACGGCCGGGCCCTCCCCGACGTCTTCGTAGGCCACCGAAATGCGACCGTGGGTGAAAGTTTTCATTTCGCTTCCTTCGCTCGATCCGCCACTGTCGGCGAACATGATCTAGGATGGTGTACGCATCAGTTTATCACTGTACACGGATCCAACGAGTCCCATGCAACTTTTTTCGACACATAGAGTCGCCCCGCCGAATCGCGCAGGAGAGCGTTCGCTGTGAACGATCACGCAAACCGCGTCGCCGACCTCGCGCCGCTGCCACGTGGTCCCCACACCCTCTCACGCGAGGCGGTCGAGCAGTCGCAGCGAAACCGCCTGCTGCTGGCCGCGACCGAGGTGATCGCGGAGAAGGGCTACGCGGCCACGTCGGTGGCAGACATCGTCGCCCGCGCCGGTGTCTCAAGATCGACCTTCTACCAACTCTTCAAGGACCGACTCGACTGCTTTCTTGCGGCCAGCGAAGTGGCCCAGGAACTGCTCATCGGCACGATGCGCAACCAGCTCGAACGACTCGCGGCAGAGCGTCGACTCGCATACGTCGAGCGCATCAGCGCCTTGATCGAGGCCTACCTGAGCTCGCTACAGAAGAACCCTGCGTTCGCGCGGGTCTTTCTTGTCGAGGTCTACGCCGCTGGCCCCGCGGCGATCGCGCAGCGTCGCAAGGCCTACGACCGCTTCATCGACGTCTTCATGGCCGCGCGCAGCTCGGCCCCGGACCCACCAGACGTCCCGAAGGAAGAAGCGCGCGCCATGACCGAGGTGCTGGTTGCCGCCGTCAGTTCGTTCGTGACCAACGCCGTCGGCGCCGACGAGATCGAGACGCTGCCAGACCTCCACGAGACGATCATGCGCGCCGTGCGACGCCTCATGGCAACCGCTGACTGATCGGATTCAAGCGCCGTCCGCAACATCTGGTCAAATGCGCCCGCACATAGTCCGGATCCACGATTCCTTCTACAACGCCGACGTGCTGTGTTCCGTGTCGATCAAGCCAAGACCCTGCAAGCCAGTTTGGATGCTCTGACCGCAACTCCGAAACTGCGGCGGTTCCCAAAGCACCGTTCATGAGTATTTCAGCGGCCGTGTCTAGTGAAACGTCGTACTCAACTGCCGCATTGAACAGGGCAACGGGGTTCGGTTGGCGTAGCTCCGGCACATCAATCGCCGTTACTCAATCGCCCTCGCGAGCGCCGAGAGCGCCGCGTCGGCGTCTTCTTCGTCGGCGATCAGTGGTGGCAGGAAGCGCAGTTTGTCCGCTCCCGTGGCGTTGATGATCACGCGATCCCTCTCCAGCATGCTGCGCACGACGTCGCGCGCGTCGATGCCCGACTCAAGCTCAAGCCCGATCATTAGGCCGCGGCCGACGACTTTGCCGTGGCGTGAAAGCTCGTGCGCCATGTAGCCGCCCAGCGCGCGGACATCGGCCTGCAACTCGGGGCTGCTCAGTAACTCGAAGCTGGCCAGCGCCGCGGCGCAGACCACTGGGTTGCCGCCGAAGGTCGAACCGTGGTAGCCGGGTGCAAGTGCAGCGGCGCAATGCTCGGCCGCCAACATCGCGCCGATCGGCAGGCCGCCACCCAGCGCCTTGGCCAGCGTCATGACGTCCGGCACCACACTCGTGTGCTCGTAGGCAAAGAGGCGGCCCGTGCGCGCAAGGCCGCACTGCACCTCATCAAATATGAGCAGCGCGCCGACGGCGTCGCAGGCCTCACGCGCAGCGATCAGCACGTCGTCGGGGACAACAAAAATGCCGCCCTCTCCCTGCACCGGCTCGATGATCACGGCGCAGGTGTCCGGGGTGATCGCGGCCCGTAGCGCCTCGGCGACATCGGCCGGCGCCGTACGAAACCCGTGCACGAGCGGCGTGAAGGGAGCCTGCTTGTCCTCCTGCGGCGTCGCCGATAGCGCGCCAAAGGTACGTCCGTGGAAGGCGCGCTCGAGCGAGACGACCTCGCGCGCGGCGCTGCCGCGTGCGACTGCGTGAGCACGCGCGAGCTTGATCGCCGCCTCGTTGGCCTCGGCACCCGAGTTGCAGAAGAAGACCTCGCTCGCGAAGCTGGCCTCGGTCAACGCGCGGGCAAGCGCCTCGGCCGGTGGCGTCCAGAAGAGATTCGAGGTGTGGATCAGCTGCTCGGACTGCCGACGCACGGCTTCGACGACTGCGGGGTGAGCGTGGCCGAGGCTCGTCACCCCGAGACCGCTGAGAAAGTCGAGGTACTCGTTGCTCTCGGCGTCGTAGAGATGGACACCGCTGCCGCGCACGAACTCGATGTCGTAGCGGGCATAGTTGCCCAGCTGGGCGGAGGGGTTGTAGGCGTCTGGACGGGCCATCAACGATCCGGCGTGATCTGTGTGCCGAAACCCTCGTCGGTGAAGAGTTCGAGCAGGATCGAGTGGGGCACGCGACCGTCGACGATGCTGGCCGAGCTGCCGCCGCCACGGATGGCCGCGATGCAGGCGGCCAACTTGGGCTTCATCCCGCCGTCGATGCCGGCGAGTGCAGCTTCGACCTCGGTCGTCGTCGTCTGGCTGATGAGGCTGCTGGGGTCTTCGGCGTCCTCAAGCCAGCCGGCGACGTCGGTGAGGAAGATCGTCTTGCTTGCGCCCAGCGCGTGCGCGACGGCGCCGGCGGCCTCGTCGGCGTTGATGTTGTAGGACTGCCCCTGGGCGTCCGAGCCGACGGGCGCGATCACCGAGATGTAGTTGTCGCGGATGTGGTCGAGCAGACCGGTGTCGACGGAGTCGACCTTGCCGACGAAGCCGACGTCGTTGCCGCCCGGCATCGTCTTCGAGACGGAGAACATGCCGCCGTCGTCGCCGGATATGCCGACTGCCTGCTGGCCGTAGCGGTTGATGCGCTGGACGATGTCCTTGTTGACCTTGCCGATGAGCACCATGCGCGCGACGTCGACGGTGTCCTGGCTCGTCACCCGCAGTCCGTCGATGAACTCGACCTCGAGCCCCAGCTTGCCCATCTGCTGGCTGATCTCATTGCCACCGCCGTGGACGATCACGGGGTGCATACCGACGTACTTCAGCAGCACGACGTCACGCGCGAAGCTCTCGCGCAGTTCGGGATCGACCATGGCCGCCCCGCCGTACTTGATCACGATCGTCTGACCATGGAACTGCCTGATGTAGGGCAGTGCTTCGAGCAGTGTTGAGACGTCGCGTGGCATCGGATCCTTCAGGTTGTGTATTCGGCGTTCAGGGTCACGTAGTCGTGGCCGAGGTCGCTGAAGTGGACGACGGCTTCAGCGCCCTCCCCTTCCAGTTCAATTTCGTACTCGACCTCGTCGCGCTGCACGAGCGCCTCGAGCTCGGCGAGGTCGAAGCGCTCGGCGATCCCGCCGCGCGCCACCAGTACACCTTCAATGCGGATGTCGATGGCCTCGGGTTTTCCGGTCGCCAGCGCCATACCCGCCGCCTGCATGATGCGTCCCCAGTTGGGGTCGCCCCCACCCAGCGCCGTCTTCACGAGCGGCGAGTCGGCGACTGCACGCGCGACCCTCTCGCACGTGGCCGCGTCGCCCCCGCGCACGATCACGCGCCCGATGCGCCCAGCGCCCTCGCCGTCGCGCACGAGCGAGATGGCCAGCGCCTTGAGCAGGGCGTCGACGGCGCCGCGCAGGATCGCCTCGTCGTCGGACCCCTCCGCCACGACGACGCCGCTGGCACCGTTTGCCAGCAGGAACACCGAGTCGTTGGTCGAGAGCTGGGCGTCGACGCTGACGCGGTCGAAGGAGCGGGCCACGGCCCCGCCGAGCAGCGAATCGGCCTGCTCGGCCGTGATCGAGGCGTCGGTCTCGACGAAGGCCAGCAGCGTGGCGTGCGGCACGTGCATCGGCGCGATCATGCCTGCGCCCTTGGCCTGCGCCGACAGCGTGACCTCGCCGCCCGACAGCGTGACGGACAGGCTGGCGGCTTTGAGCCAGAGGTCGGTCGTGCAGATGGCCTCGGCGAAGGCCAGCGCGTTGTCCTCGGCAAGCTCGCGCGCGACCAGCGCGCCGCCCCGGCTGATGGCGCGCGTGTCAAGCTGCTGCCCGATCACGCCCGTCGACGCCACGGCGACCTGACGCTCGGGGACGCCACCAGCCATCGCGCCCGCTCCCTGCATGTAGTAGGCGTTGTCGCGCCCCATTGGGCCCGTTGCGGCATTGGCGTTCCCGCTGTTGACGACGCAGGCGCGGATGGCGGCGAGGTCGACGCGCGTGCGACAGACCTCGACGGGCGGCGCCGGGGCGCTCGAGGCGGTGAAGCGGGCCGCCGAGACGGTCGATTCTTGATCGCTGACGAGCAGCGCGAAGTCCGGGCGTCCGCTGGGCTTGATCCCCGCGGCCACGCCGGCCGCGCGGAATCCTTGGGGCAGCCGGCTGGGCGGCAGCAGCGTGGCGCTCTCGGGCAGCGCCGTCCAACGCCCGGTGAAGGCGTCGGGGCAGTCGAGTCGCTGCTGGCCCTGGCCGCTCATGCCAGCGCCTGCCCGCTCAGCAGCCCGCTGGTCTCGGGTAGCCCCAGCATCACGTTGAGGTTCTGCACCGCAGCACCGGATGCGCCCTTCCAGAGGTTGTCGATCACGCTGTAGACGACAATCCGGCCCGTGTCGAGCTCGACCGACGGCCGCAGCGCGCAGAAGTTCGTGTCGCGCACGTCGCGCACACCTGGCGCGTGGCCGACGACCTTGATGAAGGGCTCGCCGGCGTAGTGCTCGGCGAAGCGGGCCATCAGCTGCTCTTCGCTCGTGGCCTCAGCGGGCTGGATGTAGACGGTGGCCATGATGCCCTGATCGAGCGGGATCAGATGGGTGGCGAAGGTGACTCGCTTCTCCCCCAGCTCGCTCACGAGCTCGGCGCGGTGGCGGTGCCGGCCGACGCTGTAGGGCACGACGTTCTCGACGACACTCGAGAAGTGCGTGGCCGCGACGGCCTTGCGCCCGGCGCCCGAGACGCCCGCCTTGACATCGACGATGAAGTCATCCGACATTGCGGAAACCGGGTACAGCGCCAGAAGCGCCGCAGAAGAATTGCACCCCGGGTTGGCCACAAGACTTGCGTCCTTGATGCGATCACGGTGACGCTCGGTGAGGCCGTAGACGGCGTCTTTGAGGAACTGCGGGCGCTCGTGCGGTTGGTAGTACTGCTCGTAGAGGTCCTGGGGCAGCCGGAAGTCGGCGGAGAGGTCGACAACCTTGACACCGCGTTCGATGAGGCCGACCACCGTCGGCGCAGCTTCCTTGTGCGGGTAGGCCACGAGCGCAGCGCCGCACTGCTCGGCGACGGCGTCGAGATCGGGCTCGACGAGCTTCATCGGGACGTCGTAGCGCGGGTGCACATCGCTCAGCCTCTGGCCGGCTTCAGAGCGCGCCGTGATCTGCGCGAGTTCGAGCTCGGGATGGCGCCAGAGGATGTCCGCCGCCAGCGCTCCGGCAAAACCGGTGGCTCCCAGTACGGCAACCTTGTGGTCGCGTTCAGCCACGCAGCACCCCATCGATCTCTGCCAGCGCGGCCGTGATCGACTTGCGCGCCTTGGTGGTCTCCTTGTCGGTCAGGGTACGGTCGGGCGCGGCGTAGGTCAGTCGCAGCGCCAATGACTTTCTCCCGGCGCCGATCTGCTCGCCGGTGAAGACGTCGAAGACCTCTGTTGAGCGGAGGTACTTGCCGCCAGAGCGCTCGACGAGGGCGACCACATCCGCACTGGCGACCGCCTGAGGAACGACGACGGCGATGTCTTCGCGGGCCGGCGGGAAGCTCGAAAAGGCCTCGAAGGTGACCGGATCGGGCAACGCCGCCGCCAAGAGGTCAAGGCTCAGCTCGGCGGTGACGCCGCCGGCCAGGTCGTGCTGCTTGGCCACCAGCGGGTGCAGCTCGCCGAGGTGCCCGGCCGGCTCTCCGTCGACGATGAGCGTCGCGGCACGGCCCGGCACGAGGTACGGGTGCGAATCTGCCGCCAGCGGCGCAACGTCAATCTCGACCCCGGTGAGGGCACCGACCGCCTCGATCACGCCCTTCAGCGCATAGAAGTCGCCGGCCTGCTGCTCCTGGCCACGCCAGCTGGGACTGGTCGCCGGCCCGCTCAGCAGGAGGCCCAGCGTCGTGTGCTCGACCGGCTCGGCCACGGTGCCGGCATATACGGCGCCGATCTCGAAGAGCCTGACGGCATCGACACCGCGCGCGAAGTTGTGTTTTGCTGCCTCGAGCAGGCCCCCGAGCACGAGCGGACGCATCACGGACTGCTCTTCAGAGAGCGGGTTAGCGATCGCAAGCCGCGCGCCGGGCAGCGTGCCGCCGGGCGCAAGGCGACCGAGCGCCGCCTCAGAGGTGAAGCTCCAGGTGATGGCCTCGCTGTAGCCGCCGGCCGTCAAGAGGTCCTCGATGCCGCGCCGCATGCGCTGGGCCGGCGAGAAGCGCCCGATGGCGTCGGGCGCCGCCGGCAGCGTGGCCGGGAGGCTGTCGACGCCCTCGATGCGCGCAACTTCTTCGATCAGGTCAGCTTCGCGCGTGACGTCGGCCGCGCGGTAGTGCGGCGGCGTCGCAAGCAGCGATTCCGCACCCAGCTCAACATCGAACTCGAGCCGCTCAAGGATCTCGGCGCAGCGTGTCAGCGGGATCTCGGCCCCCAGGAGCCCGGCGACGCGCGCCTCCCGCAGCTCAACGGCCTGCGGCTGTGCGAGCTCGCCAGCGACGTCGATCGTGGCGCTGGCCAGGGTCGCGCCCGTCAGCTCGAGGAAGAGCTTCGTGGCGATCTCCTGCACTTCGAGCGGCAGCTGCGGCGAGAGCCCCTTCTCGAAGCGCCCGCTGGCCTCGCTGCGCAGGCCCAGCTTCTGGCTCGTCCGGTGGATGTTGGGGCCGTTCCACGCGGCCACCTCGAGCAGGACGCTCGTCGTCTGCTCTGAGACCTCGCTGACCTGTCCGCCCATCACCCCGGCCACGGCGCTTGGGCCCTCGCCGTCGCACACGAGCAGCATCTGCGGGTCGAGCGAGCGGGTGACGTCGTCGAGCGTGGTGATCTCCTCGCCCTCGCGGGCGCGGCGGATCACGAGCTTCTGGCCGCGAATCTTGTCGAGGTCGAAGGCGTGCATCGGCTGACTCGTCAGCAGCATCACGTAGTTCGTGATGTCGACGACGTTGTTGATCGGGCGCTGCCCTGCCGCGGCAAGGCGCGCCTTCAGCCACAGGGGCGAAGGGCCGACCTTGACGTCACGGAAGATGCGCGCCGTGAAGCGCGGGCAGAGCTCGTGGTCCTCGACGCTGATGTCGAATGTCTCATTTCCTGCGGGTGCGTCGCTGCGCTCGAGCTGCTTCAGCGGGCTGCCGGTGATGGCGTGAACCTCGCGGGCGACGCCGTGGACACCCAGGCAGTCGGGGCGATTCGGCGTGATCTCAAGCTCGAGCACATCCTGTCCGGCCGCCAGCACATCGGTCAACGGCGCGCCGGGCGCAACGCTCGAGACGTCGAAGTGCTGCTCGAGCTGGATGATGCCGTCGTGCTCGTCGGAGAGCCCCAGCTCGCGCTCCGAGAGGATCATGCCGCTGCTTTCCACGCCGCGCAGCTTGGCCTTCTTGATCTTCGTGCCGTCGGGCATCACGGCGCCGGGCCGCACGACGGCCACGGTCTGCCCGGCGTCGACGTTCGGGGCGCCGCAGACGATCGTCACGGGTTCGCCCTCGCCGACGTCGACGCTGCAGACGCTGAGCTTGTCGGCGTCCGGGTGTTTCTGGCGCGTCAGCACCTTGCCGACCACGAAGCCTTCGGTATCGGCGATGCCGTGGCGCACGACCCGCTCGACCTCGGTGCCCGTCATCGCCAGGCGCTCGGCCAACTGGTCAAGCTCGAGCCCTGAGTCGCAGTACTCGTTGAGCCATTCGACGGGAACGCGCATCAGAAGCCACCTCCCTGGAACTGCGAGAGCAGTCGCAGGTCGTTTTCGTAGAAGAGCCGCAGGTCAGGAATGCCGTGCAGCAGGAAGGCGATGCGCTCCACGCCCATTCCGAAGGCGAAGCCCTGCACGCGGTCGGGGTCGTAGCCGCTCTCGCGCACGTGCGCAAAGACGTTGGGGTCGACCATGCCGCTGCCGAGAATCTCGATCCAGCCGGTGCCCTTGCAGAGGTTGCAGCGGGCGCCGTCCTTGAGGTGGCCCTTGCCGCTGCACTTGAAGCACGAGACATCGACCTCGACCGACGGTTCGGTGAAGGGGAAGAAGTGCGGGCGCAGGCGCACGTCGCGCTCGGCGCCGAAGATGGCGCGGGCGAACTCGAGCAGCGTGCCGCGCAGGTCGCTCATGGTGATGCCCTCGGCGACAGCCAGGCCCTCGATCTGGTGGAACATCGGCGTATGCGTGGCGTCAGAGTCGCGGCGATAGACCTTGCCCGGGACGATCACGAAGACCGGCGGTGGTGTGGTCTCCATCACCCGCACCTGCACCGGCGAGGTGTGGGTGCGCAGCAGAACCTCGTCCTCGAAGTAGAACGTGTCGGTCCACTCGCGTGCCGGGTGGTTGGGCGAGTGGTTGAGCGCGTCGAAGTTGTAATGGACACGCTCGACCTCGGGGCCTTCGGCGACCGCATACCCCATGCCGATGAAGACATCCTCGATCTGCCGCCGTACGCGCGTGATCGGGTGCAGCGCGCCGCCGCCGAAGACGGGGCTGCCGGGCAGCGTGATGTCGATGCGATCCTCCTCGAGCAGGCGCGTGAGCTCCGCGCCTTCGAGCTCCTCCTGCCGCGCGCCAAGCGCAGCTTCGAGCTTCGACCGCGTCTGGTTTCCGGCCTTGCCCACCGGTCCGCGCTCCTCGGGTGCCAGTGTCGCGATCGACTTGAGGATGGCGCCGAGTTCGGACTTGCGGCCGAGGAAGCGCACGCGCACCTCTTCGAGTTCGGCCAGGCTGGCCGCCGAGCCGATGGCCGACAGGCCGCTCGACTCGAGTTCCTGGATCTGTTCAACTGCTGTGGGCATCTTCTGCTGTCTTCTCAGTTCACTTGTCGAATCCCGCAAGGGTGTACAGGGCGATCGTTGCCGCCATCGCGACGTTGAGCGATTCCGGGCCGTCTTCGCGCATCTCGATGCGCGCGCGAACATCGGCCCGCTCGAGCGTTGCGGCAGAGAGGCCCTCGCGCTCGGCGCCAGCGCAGATTACGACAGGGCCCTCCGTGACGACGTCCGCCAGCGCAACATCACCTGCAGCGTCGAGCGCGACAACCGTGTGTCCAGACCCCGGCAGCGCCGCGTCCGTCGCCGGCGGTCGCGCAAAGGTCGTGCCCATGGCGGCGCGCAGCGCCTTCGGCGACCACGGCTCTGCGCACCCGGCTGCCAGCAGCACAGGTGAATCGCTGAAGGCGCCGGCCGAGCGGATCAGCGTGCCGATGTTGCCGGGATCGCGCACGCCCTCCACGAACAGCGCGAGCTGCCCCGGAGCGGCCGGCTCCGGCTCATGCTCGGCGAAGACGGCAACGGCGCGCGCGCCCGAGCCCAGCGCACTGGCAGACGCCAGCACCTCGTGGTCGACCTGCCACGCCGATTCGTGGGCGGCGAGTTCGGCCGGTGCGTCGGGCGTCACGAAGATGCGCTGAGGCTGCCAGCCGGCCGCAAGCGCGCTCAGCACGAGATCCTCGCCTTCGGCAGCAAAGAGCCCGCGCCGCATGCGAAAGCGCTTCTCCCTGAGCTTCTTGAGCTCTTTGATCTGCGGGTTGTCTTTGGCTGTGATCATCGGTTCCTGGGTTTCGGGCGGGGGTCTTAAACGAAAACGGGCGCCTTGCTGTGCAAAGCGCCCGGTCGGTGCGTCGGCCTGGTTGCTTGAGCAGCGTCAGGCGGCAGCCTCGCGGGCGGCGTCGGTAAAGCGTCGGAATGCCTCGGTGTCGTGCACGGCGATGTCGGCCAGCATCTTGCGGTCGACCTCGATGCCTGCCTTGGCCAGCCCACCCATCAGCTGCGAGTAGGTCATGCCCTCCTGGCGGGCGGCGGCGTTGATGCGCGTGATCCAGAGGCGGCGGAAGTCACGCTTCTTGTTGCGACGGTCGCGGTAGGCGTAGCTGTCGCTCTTGAGCAGCTGCTCCTTGGCGCGGCGGTAGCTCGAGTTCTTCTCGCCGCGGTAACCCTTGGCGCGCGCCAGCGTGGCCTTGCGGCGACGGCGTGATGCGACAGCGTTGGTTGAGCGGGTCATCTCGAAAAACTCCTGTAAAAAGGCTGATTACTTGCCGAGCAGCTTCTTGATGCGCGGCGCGGTGTCCTCGTGCATCGTGATCGGGCGGGCAAAATCGCGCTTGCGCTTTGCCGACTTGTGCTCGAGGTTGTGCGAAGACATGCCGTGGCGGCCGCGCACCTTCCCCGTGCCGGAGATCTTGAAGCGCTTCTTGGCGCCGCTGTGTGACTTCTGCTTGGGCATATCGGCGCGGTATTAAAGCACACCGGACGGGCAGCCCGGCGCGCCATGGAGGGAATCTCTCACTCGCCGTCGGCGCCCGCTCCGCCCTCGGCGGCCTTCTCGGCCTCCTCGGCGGCGCGCATGGCGGCCACACGCTCTTCGTGGGCGCGCGCCTCGGCGGCCTTGCGCTCACGCTTGGCCTTCTTTGAAGCCTCTTCCTTGGCGTGGGCCTCATCGGCGTGCGCCTTCTGCGCTTCCTTCGTCGGGCCCAGCACCATGGTCATGTTGCGGCCCTCCTGCAGCGGGTGCTGCTCGATCTGCCCCAGCCCCTCGACCTCTTCGGCCAGGCGCATCAGCAGCTCGCGCCCACGCTCGGGGTGCTCGCGCTCGCGACCACGGAACATGATCGTGACCTTGACCTTGTCGGCGTGCTTGAGGAAGCGCACGACGTGGCCCTTCTTGGTGTCGTAGTCGTGCTGGCCGATCTTGGGGCGCAGCTTGATCTCGCGGATCGTGATCTGCGTCTGGTGCTTCTTGGCCGACTTGGCCTTCTGCGCCTGCTCGTACTTGTACTTGCTGTAGTCGAGCACGCGGCAGACGGGCGGGCGCGAGCCGGCCGACACCTCGACGAGGTCGAGGTCGCGCTCCTGCGCGTAGGCGAGCGCCTCATTTGTCGGGATCACACCGATCTGCTGGCCGTCCTCACCGATCAGTCGCACTTCCTTGACGCGGATGCGCTCGTTGACCCTGGTGTTGTCCCGCTCCGGGGGACGGCGGTCGAACCTACGAGGAACTGCCACTAGTTTGCGCCTGCCGTCGCCCGGGCGCGCACGGCCTCGCGGGCGGAATCAGTTGAGTGTTTGGGCGCTGCGAAAAACAAGTGGTGAGAGGATAACGCGTATTCGGCGCGCTCAGCGACGACGTTCGGTCGCCTCGGCGACAAGCTCTTCGATCGCGGCGTCGATGGCGACCCGCTGGGGCTCTTCCTGCTGATGGCGTCGCCGCGGCGCGACCGTCCGGGTCTGCGCCTCTTCGTCGCCGACGACCCACATCGTGGCGGCCTTGGCCAGCTCTGCTTCGCGGATCTTCTTGCCCACCGACTGCGTGCGCGAGTCGACGTGCGCGCGCAGCCCCGCGGCCGAAAGTTGTGCCGCCAGCTGCTCGGCCAGCTCGTTGTGATCGTCTGAGACGGGGATCAGCTGCACCTGCGTCGGGGCCAGCCAGAGCGGGAAGTCGCCGGCGAAGTGTTCGACGAGGATGCCGATGAAGCGTTCGAAGCTGCCGAAGAGTGCGCGATGGATCATCACCGGGCGCTGTTCGCTGTTGTCGGGCGCCGTGTAGGTCATGTCGAAGCGCTCGGGCATCTGATAGTCGAGCTGGATCGTGCCCAGCTGCCAGGAGCGACCCAGCGAGTCCTTCATGTGCATGTCGATCTTGGGGCCGTAGAAGGCACCGTCGCCCTCGTTGAGGTCGTACTCGAGGTCGTTGGCGTCGAGCGCGCCCTTCAGGGCGGCCTCGGCCGTGTCCCACATGGCGTCCGAGCCGAGCCGCTTCTCGGGCCGCGTCGAGAGCTCGAGCGAATACTCAAAGCCGAAGATCTCGTACATGTAGAAGGCGTGGTCGAGCACCTCGGTGACGACCTGCTGGATCTGCTCCTCGGTGCAGAAGATGTGTGAATCGTCCTGCGTGATGTGCCGCACGCGCATCAGCCCGTGCAGCGTGCCGGAGGGTTCGTGGCGGTGCACGAGCCCCTGCTCGATCATGCGCAGCGGCAGGTCGCGGTAGCTGCGGCGGTCGTTCTTGTAGATCTGGATGTGCGCCGGGCAGTTCATCGGCTTGATGCCGAACTGGCGGTTCTCGACCTCCGTGAAGTACATGTTGTCGCGGTAGTTGTCCCAGTGGCCGGACTGCTTGAAGAGCTCCGCGTCGTAGATGATCGGGGTGCGCACCTCTTTGTAGCCGCGCAGGATGTTCTGCTCGCGCCAGAGGTCGACGAGCGCATTCCAGATCTTCATGCCGGCCGGGTGCCAGAAGGGCGAGCCCGGCGAAAGCTCGTTGAAGCTGTAGAGGTCGAGCTGCCTGCCGAGCCGTCGGTGGTCGCGCTTCTTGGCCTCCTCGATCATCTCGAGGTGGTGCTTGAGATCCTCCTTGCTGAAGAAGGCCGTGCCGTAGATGCGCGTCAGCATCGTGCGTGAGGAGTCGCCGCGCCAGTAGGCGCCGGCGATGCTCGTGAGCTTGAACGCCTTGACCCGCCCGGTGTCGGTGGCGTGCGGGCCGCGGCAGAGGTCCGTGAAGGGTCCGTTGGTGTAGAGCGAGACCGTCTCGGCCCCCTCATTCTTGATCAGGTCCTCGATCAGCTCGACCTTGTAGTCCTGCTGCTCGCTGCGGAACTTTGCGATCGCCTCGTCGGTCGACACGTCCTGGCGCGTGAAGACCTCCTTGGCCTTGATGTGCTCCTTCATCTTCGCCTCGATGCGCGGGAAGTCGGCGTCCGAAATCTCGCTGCCCTCGGGGAACTCGAAGTCGTAGTAGAAGCCGTTCTCGATCGGCGGGCCGATGCTGATCTTGACCCCCGGGTAGAGCTCCATCACCGCCGCCGCCAGCACGTGCGCCGTGTCGTGGCGCAACAGCTCGAGCGCCGCATCCGAGCGGCTCGTGATGATCGAAACCTCGGCGCCGTCGCTGAGCGGCCTCGCGAGGTCGGGCAGTTCGCCGTCGACCTCGATTGCAAGCGCCGCGCGCGCCAGCCCTTCACCGATCGCAAGCGCCGCGTCGTGGCCGGTCGCGCCCTCTTCGAGCGCGAGCTGGGTTCCGTCTGGGAGCGTGACGTTCACGCCCGGGATCGTAGATCACCGCGTCGCGCCGCACAATTGGTCATGATGCAGACATGAACGAGACCATGCCTCCATCACCACCACCAGTCGCGGCCGCAGAGCCCGCGTCCGCCGCGACGGGCCAGCCGGCCGCAGATGCAGAGTTTCTGCTGCCGCCCGACACCTGCGCCTACTACTCAGACCATCAGGAGGAGCGGGACCGTCTGACCTCGTTCTTCCGCCTGATCACCGCCATCCC
>JBIQMF010000007.1:0-15944 GCA_044463545.1 Solirubrobacterales bacterium | reverse complement strand
CGGCTACTACACCGACGTCTTCCTCTACAACCGTCGGCTGCGCAAGGAGGCCGAGGCGGCGCAGCGCAAGGCCGCAGAGAAGGCTGCACAGAAGGCCGAGAAGAAGGGCGCAAAGAAGCTTGGTGCAGACCCTGACGACGCGGGTGGGGGCACATGAAGGTCGCCTACCTGACAGTCGGTCCGGTCGCCGAGAACACGTTCCTCGTGATCAACGACGAAGCCGACAACGCCGCACTCCTGATCGATCCGGGCGACGAGCCGGACAGCATCAACAAGGCGATCGAGGAGACCGGCGCCGATGTCAAGGCGATCCTGCTGACACACACCCACTTCGACCACGTCGGTGCCGTCGCGCCGATGGCGGCCCGGCTCGGTGTCGAGGTGTGGGTGCCCGAGCTCGAGCGCCACATCCTGGCCGACATCAACAGCTTCGTGCGCTTTCCCGGCGTCGGTCCGTTTGAGAGCTACGAGGCCGAGCACACCGTCAAAGGCGGCGAGAAGCTCGAGCTTGCAGGCTTCGAGATCGATGTCCACTTCACGCCCGGACACTCGCCGGGTCACGTCAGCTACTCGATTCCGGCGCAGTTCGCGCTGTTCTCGGGCGACGTGCTGTTTGAGGGTTCGATCGGACGCACCGATCTGCCCGGCGGGGACATGCAGACACTGCTCGACTCGATCGCGAAGCTGGTCCAGAGCCTGCCGGCGCAGACCAACGTCTTCCCCGGTCACATGGGCGTCACCTCGCTCGAGGCCGAGCTGCGCTCAAACCCCTTCCTCGCCGAGCTCAAGCAGGTCTGAGCGTGGCCGAATCGCCAAAGGCCCCGCGCGGGACGTTCGACGTGCTGCCCGAGGAGGCGGCACGCCGCCGCCAGTTGCGGGCGACGGCGCAGCAACTCTTCGCCGCCGCGGGCTACGGCGAGATAGAGACCCCGATCTTCGAGGACACCGCGCTCTTCGCCCGCGGCGTCGGGGAGTCGACCGACGTCGTGCAGAAGGAGATGTACAACTTCAAGGACCAGGGCGAGCGTTCGATCACCCTGCGCCCCGAGGGCACTGCGGCGGTCTGCCGCGCCTTCGTCGAGCACGGTATGCACAAGCTGGCTGCCCCGGTCAAGCTGCACTACCACGGCCCTTTCTTCCGTCAGGAGGCGCCGCAGGCCGGCCGCTACCGCCAGTTCTTCCAGATCGGCGCAGAGGCCCTGGGCAGCGACTCGCCGATGGTCGACGCCGAGTCGATCACCCTGCTCGACAGCTTGCTGCGCAGCGCCGGTGTCGCCGGCACGCGCCTGCGCATCGGCAGCCTCGGCTCGCGACAGGAGCGGCTGGCCTACTCCGACGAGTTGAAGCAGTTTCTGCGCGCCAATGAGGCGCGGCTCGCCAAGGAGGTCGTTGCGCGCATCGATCTCAACCCGCTGCGCGCATTCGACGCCAAAGATGAGGAGACCCGGGCGGTGATGCAGGACGCTCCGCGCCTGCTCGATCGCATCTCTGCGGCCGACCGCGAGCACCTTGACGAAGTGCTCGCGATGCTCGATGCGGCCGGCGTCGCCTACGAGGTCGACAGCACCCTGGTGCGCGGGCTCGACTACTACACGCGCACGGTCTTCGAGTTCACGGCCGACAACCTCGGAGCCCAGTCGGGCGTCGCCGGCGGCGGTCGCTACGACTCGCTGGTCGAACTGCTCGGCGGCCCGCCGACGCCCGGCGTCGGCTGGGCAGCCGGGGTCGAGCGCATCCTCGCCTCAGCCCAGGGTGCCGCGCAGCAGCTGGCACCCGAACGGGCCGACGTCTACATCGCGCAGGAGCCGGGCGCGGACCAGCCTGCGGTGTTCAAGCTCATCACCGGACTGCGCCAGGGCTCCGGCAGCATCGTGCTGGCCGAGCTGGCCGGGCGCTCGCTACGCAGCCAACTGAAGACGGCGGCCCGTTCGGGTGCACGCTGGTGCGTGATCACCGGGGGCGAGCGCGCTCAATACGATGCCGCCGTGAAGAACATGGAATCCGGGGAGCAGACCGAACTCACGGGCCTCACCGAAGACACTTTCATCGCGGCGATCGCCGAGGAGCTGAAGCAATGAACGACCGCCACGAGAGTCTCGGACCACCGCCCGAGAACAGCTATCGCAACACCTGGGCGACCGGCGCCATCGAGCAGCCGATCGGCAAGACGATCACCGTCGCCGGATGGGCCCATCGTCGGCGCGACCACGGCGGGTTGGTGTTCATCGATCTGCGCGACCGCTCGGGAATCCTGCAGGTCGTCTTCCATCCCGAACTGGCACAGCAGGCGCACGAACTGGCCGGCACGTTGCGCGCCGAGGACGTGATCAGCGTCCGCGGCAAGCTCGTCAAGCGCGACGACGCCGTCGTCAACGGCGCGCTGCCCACGGGGCACCTCGAACTCAAGGCCGAGACGCTGGAGATCCTGGCGCGCTCTGAGACGCCACCGTTCCCGGTCGACGAGGACGGCCACGTCGACGAGCTGCTGCGGATCCGCCACCGTTATCTCGATCTCAGGCGCGGCACGATCACGCCAAATCTGAAGCTGCGCCACCGCGTCATGCAGACGATGCGACGGGTGCTCGACGAGCAGGACTTCCTCGAGGTCGAGACACCCAATCTGACGCGTCCGACGCCGGAAGGGGCGCGCGACTACCTCGTGCCCAGCCGCGTGAAGCCCGGCTCCTGGTACTCGTTGCCGCAGTCACCGCAGCTCTACAAGCAGCTGTTGATGGTCGGCGGGCTCGAGCGCTACTTCCAGATCGCGCGTTGCTTTCGCGATGAAGACCTGCGCGCCGACCGGCAGCCAGAGTTCACCCAGCTCGACCTTGAGATGTCCTTCGTCGAGGAGGACGACGTGATGTCGGTCACCGAGACCGTGCTGCAGGCCGTGCTGGCCGAGGGCGGGATCGACGTGGCGACGCCCTTCCCGCGCATGACCTACGACGACGCCATCGCGCGCTTCGGCAGCGATGCGCCCGACCTGCGCTTCGGCCTTGAGATCACGAACCTCGACGGCGTCTTCGGCGCCAGTGAGTTCAAGGTCTTCCAGTCTGTGTTGGCGGACGGCGGCAGTGTGCGCGCCATCAACGCCGGCCAGCAGAAGCAGTTCTCGCGCGCCGAACTTGATGAGCTCACGGAGTTTGTGAAGAATCACGGCGCCGGTGGACTCGTCTGGGCCTACGTCGAGGCGGACGGCAGTTGGCGCTCACCGATCGCAAAGTTCCTGAGCGACGAAGAGGTCGCCGGGGCAAATGCGGCCCTGGGCGCAGTCAGCGGCGACCTGCTGCTGGCAGTTGCCGACAAGCGCAGAATGACCGTGGCGACGGCGCTGGGCGCCCTGCGCGAGCGACTGGCGCGCGAACTCGACCTGATTCCCTGGGGCGAGCACAAGCTCGTCTGGATCGTGAAGTTCCCGATGCTCGAGTTCAACGAGGACGAGCAGCGCTGGGACCCGCTGCACCACCCGTTCACGGCGCCCGAGGGCGACCTCGACGACCCGGCATCGCTGGGCTCGCGAGCCTACGACGTCGTGATGGACGGCTGGGAGATCGGCGGCGGCTCGATCCGTATCAACACCGTCGAGGTGCAGGAGAAGATCCTCGAGATCATCGGCGTCGATCGCGGCGAGGCTGAGGCCCGCTTCGGCTTCCTGCTTGAGGCGCTGAAGTACGGGGCACCGCCGCACGGGGGGCTCGCAATCGGCCTCGACCGACTCGTCGCGCTGATCGCCGGCGCCGACTCGATCCGTGATGCCATCGCGTTCCCCAAGAGCGCGACCGGTGCCGATCCCCTGACCGGGGCCCCGGCCGCCGCGCCCGAGCAGCAGATCCGCGAGCTGCACATCGTCTCGACGGCACCCAAGGCCGAGTCGGCTGCGGAGGGCGAGGGGGAGTAGGCCGTGGGCCTGTTCGGGCGTCGACGCCTGCCGGGAGCAGCGAGGATCGAGCTGCGCGTGGGCGACGCCGCCTACGACGCCTGGCCGATCGTCGCCGACTTCGAGGATCTCGAGACCGCCAAGGCCTTCTGCCAGCAGTTGCGTGAAGCCGGCTATGCCGCCGAGTTGACCTCAGACTGGGAGCTCGATCAGTTCTCGCGTGGCGACATTTCGCTGCGCACACACCCTGACGAAGATCAGTTCGCGGCAAGGGACTTGATCGAGTACCCCGAAGACTGAAGGTGCAGCACCTAAAGGCGGCGGGGCTTTTTGTCGATCCGGCACTGAAGTCTCCGCCTTTCTGCCCAGAAAGTTCCCCAAGCAGCCGATGAAAGACACCCAGGTCTCAAAGCCCGTCCTGATCCTCCTCGTAGTCGTGGTGGTGCTGGGTGGCGGATACCTCTTCATGCAGTCGCAGTCGAGCGACGAGCCTGCACCGCCGCCGCCCGCCGCGACGCAGCCGACCGGCGCGACCGGTGCCACGGCAGGGGCGACGGGCCCGACCGGCGAGGCCGAGAAGATGACGGCTGCCGAACGCCGCGCCGAGCGTCGCCGTAAGCAGCGCGCCGAACTGCGCGCAGCGGCCAAGGCTGCCGGGATGCCGCTCAACGTCTTCACGGCGCTGCGCGACGGCAAGGCCGTACTCATCTTCTTCTGGAACAGCAAGGCCGAGGCCGATCAGCATGCAAATCAGGCCGTGAAAGAGGTCGCGGCAGAGCACCCGAACACGCTCGTCGTGATCCGCGAGCCGATTTCGAACAAATCGCGCTACCAGGGCATCGCCAAGGTGACCGAGATCACGCGTACCCCGGGAATCGTCGTGCTCAATGACAAGATGGCCGACGCCTGGCAGGGCTACATCGACGGCGTGGCCCTCAACTCGCGCGTCGAGCACGTCCTCGACCAGGACTGAAGACGCCGGCGCGCGTCTTGCGCGCGCAAGCCAATAACCTCGCTTGCGAGAGCGATGTTTGACGGGTTCAGCCAGTTCGAAGATCACGCGACCGCACCGCGCGGCAGCGGACGCCTGCCTGACTCAGCCGTCGTCGGTGCAGCCGGCGGCTCGGCCTGCGGTGACATGTTGACCGTCGGCCTGACGCTTGTGGACGGGGTGATCGGCGAGGTCGGCTTCGTCGCCGAGGGCTGTGCTGCGCTGACGGCCTGTGGCAGCGCGCTTGTGGAGCTGCTCGAAGGTGTTCCGCTGCTTGAAGCCGCGCGCGCCGGGCGCGACGAGGTGGCGGCCGAGTTCGGCGGGCTCTCGCCGGAGCGGCAGCACGCCGCGGTGCTGGCCGAAGAGGCCCTGCACCGCGCGCTGGGCCAGCTGCTGCACGAGGACCGTCAACTTCTGGTGCCTGCTCCAGAGCGCGTGCTCGTGGCGCTCAGCGGGGGCGTCGACAGCGCCGTGGCGGCCGAGATCATCCGCGCGCGCGGCGACGAAGCCGTGGGCCTGACGCTGCAGCTCTGGGACGACCCGGCGACCGACGGGACTGCCAGCTGCTGCTCACCGCAGGCCGTCACCCAGGCGCGCCGGCTGGCGCACGAGCTGGGACTCGCGCATTTCACTGTCGACCTGCGCGACGCCTTCCGCAAGGGCGTGGTGGAGCCGTACCTGGCGGCATTCGACGAGGCACTGACGCCCAACCCGTGCGTCGGCTGCAACGGCCACGTGCGCTTCGACGCGCTCGATCGTATGCGCGG
The DNA here is from genome assembly GCA_044463545.1 of Solirubrobacterales bacterium. Classification (GTDB taxonomy): domain Bacteria; phylum Actinomycetota; class Thermoleophilia; order Solirubrobacterales; family JACPNS01; genus JACPNS01. The sequence goes on along the minus strand of JBIQMF010000007.1, from coordinate 10,309 downwards.
TCAACTGGGCGCGCGGACGCTTGCGACGGGCCACTACGCGCGCATCGAGCACGACGCAGAAGGCCCCCTGCTTGCGGCCGCCGCAGACCACAACAAGGACCAGACCTACATGCTGGCGGCGCTCGACCCGGAGCTCTTGACGCGGCTCGAATTCCCCTTGGGAGACTTGGAGAAGCCGTCGGTACGCCAGCGCGCGCGCAGCGCCGAGCTGGCCGTCGCCGACAAGCCCGAGAGCCAGGATCTCTGCTTTCTGGCCGGCATCGGGCGCGACGACTTTCTGCGCCGACACGCGGGCCGCGACGACGAACCCGGTCCGATCATCGACAGCAAAGGTCGCGAGCTGGGCAGACACACCGGGGCCTTCCGCTTCACCGTCGGGCAGCGACGCGGTCTCGGGGTGGCCGCGCCCCACCCGTTGTACGTGCTCGACGTCGACCCGCGGCAGAACGCCGTGATCGTCGGGACCGCGGAAGAGCTCGCGACGCAGCGGGTGGAGCTCGTCGGCGTACGCCTGCTGCGCGCAGCTTCGGAGGTCGACCGGGTGAAGCTGCGCTACCGCAACGCCCCGACTGCCTGTCGCCTGTCGGGGCACGCCGGACCTGGCCACCACCGCAGACTGAGCCTTGAGCTCGCGGCTCCCGTGGCCGGGGCGGCGCCTGGTCAGATCGCATGCCTGATGCGCGGTGAGAGCGTGATCGGCTGGGCGACGATCGCGCGCAGCCCGCACGCTGCAGGAGAGCGCCTTGGGGATGCCAAAATACCCGCCGATGAACTCCAACGAGATCCGCGAGACATACCTGTCGTTCTTTGAGCAGGAGGGGCACCTGCGTATGCCGTCGGCGCCGCTCGTGCCGGCCGAATTTGACGCCAGCGTGCTGCTCACCACGGCTGGGATGCAGCCCTTCAAGCCCTATTTCAGGGGGCAGGAGACGCCGCCGCGGACGCGCTTGACGAGCTGTCAGAAGTGCTTTCGCACGACCGACATGGATGAGGTCGGCAAGACTGCGCGTCACCTCACATTGTTCGAGATGCTGGGCAACTTCAGCTTCGGCGACTACTTCAAGCGCGAGGCCATCGGCTTCGGCTATCGCCTGGCGACCGAGGGCTTCGGGTTCCCCAAGGACAAGGTCTGGATGACGGTCTTCGGCGGCGACGACGAGCTGGGGCTCGGCCCCGACGAGGAGGCCATCGGCCACTGGCGCGAGCTCGGCGTGCCGGACGAGCAGATCGTGCGTCTGGGCCGCGAGGACAACTTCTGGCAGGCCGGCCCGACTGGTCCGTGCGGACCCTGCAGCGAGCTGTACCTGGACCGTGGTCTCGAATTCGGCGCCGCCGGCGACCTTCCCGGAGACGACTCCGAGCGCTTTCTCGAGTTCTGGAACCTCGTCTTCATGCAGTACGAGCTGGGCGAGGGCAGCTCGCTGTCGGAGCTGCCGACGAAGAACATCGACACCGGCATGGGGCTCGAGCGCATGGCCGCCGTGCTGCAGGACAAGCCGTCGGTCTACGAGACCGACAACTTCTGGCCGCTCATCGAGCTCGGCCAGGAGCTCTCTGGCGCACGCTACGGAGAGGATGAGGCCGCCACCCGGGCACTGCGCGTGCTGGCCAATCACGCGCGCTCGATGGCCTTCCTCATCGCCGACGGCGTCGTTCCCTCGAACGAGGACCGCGGCTACGTGTTGCGACGCGTGATGCGGCGCGCCATCCAGCAGGGCCGCTCGATCGGCCTCGAGCGCTCGCTCGAGCCCTTCGCCGAGCGCGTGATCGAGATGATGGGTGGTGTCTATCCCGAACTCACCGCCCAGCGCGACGCCATCTTCCAGTGGGCGCGCGCCGAGGAGGAGGGCTTTGGCCGCACGCTGGCCCAGGGCAGTCAGCTGCTCAGCGAGCTGATCGCCGATGCCAGGAAGAGCCAGACGTCCTGGATCGACGCGGCCGACGCCTTCAAGCTGCACGACACCTACGGGTTTCCCTACGACATGACGAAGGAGCTGCTTGCTGCCGAGGGACTCTCTGTCGACGACGACGGCTTTGAAGAACTGATGGAGCAACAGCGCGACCGCGCCCGCAGCGGCAGCAGCCGCGCCGACGCCGATGCCAGCGGCCATGAGGCAGTGCAACACTTCGCGCGCGAGGTCGGGCGCAGCAGTGAGTTTGTCGGGTACGCCGACCTCGCAAACACGACGACCGTGCTGGCCGTGGCGCCACGCGCCGGTCACGAGGACCAGCTGCTCGTGAAGCTGGCCGAGAGCGTCTTCTACGCCGAGGGCGGCGGTCAGGTCTCGGACCATGGCACGCTGCGCAGCGATGCCGCCGAGGCCGAGGTGGTCGAAGTCTTCCGTGTCGGCGACGACCAGGTCGTGGCGGTGAAGATGCGCCGGGGCGACTTCGTCGAAGGCCAGCAGGTCACGGCAGAGGTGGACAGGTCGGCACGCTTTGCCACCGCCACCCACCACACCGCCACACACCTGCTGCACGCCGCCCTGCGCGAGCGCCTGGGTACGCACGTGCGCCAAGCCGGTTCGGCCGTTCGCCCGGACAAACTGCGCTTCGACTTCACGCACGGCGCACCGCTCACGAGCGAAGACGTCGCCGCCGTCGAAGAGCGCGTCAACGGCTGGATCGCCGACAACCACGCCGTGCACGCCGTGGTGACCTCGCGCGACGAGGCCGAGCGCCTGGGCGCGATGGCGCTCTTCGGCGAGAAGTACGGCGACCGCGTGCGCATGGTCGAGGTCGGCGACGGCGTGACCGCCGTCTCGCGCGAGCTCTGCGGTGGCACCCACGTGGCCTCGACGGGTGAGATCGGCGTCTTCACCGTCGGCACCGAGACGTCAAGCGCGGCAAACGTGCGCCGCATCGAGGCATTCGCAGGGCCAGCGGCCGCTGCGCAGCTGCGCCAGCGTGACCGTGAACTGCGCTCGATCGCCGAGGCCCTGCGTACGCGCCCCGAGCAGGCCCTCGACACCGTGCTCAGCCGCGAGTCGCAGCTCAAGCAGTTGCAGAAGGCTGCGTCCAAGGGCGCCGGGATCAGCGATCAGGACGTGGCGCGTCTGGGGGAGGAGGCGACCGAGCTGGGTGGCCTGAAGGCCCTCGTGACGGCGCTCGACGGCGATGCCATGGGCGAGGATGCAGTCAAGGATCTGCGGTCGCTGGTCGAGCGATTGCGCGACAAGCATGAGCTCGAGGTCGTCGTGATCGGCTGCAGCATCGCTGGTCGCGTGCAGATCGTGGCCAGCGCGACGCAGACGGCCGTGGCCCGCGGCGTGAAGGCCGGCGCACTGGCCAAGCTGGCGGCAGAAAAGGTCGGCGGCGGCGGTGGCGGGCGCGATGACCTGGCGCAGGCCGGCGGCAAGGACGCGGCAAAGCTTCCCGAGGCGCTGGACGCGGTCCGCGACGCGGTCGCGGACGCCTGAGCTTCAGAATGCGCATCCTCGCGCTCGACCACGGCAGTGCGCGCTGCGGTGTCGCCGTGAGCGATCCCAGCGGCACGATCGTGACACCGCTGCCGGTGGTCGAGCGGCCCGACGCCCGAGCGGGTCAGCAGCAGCTGGCCGCACTCGTGGACGAACACGCGCCTGAGCTCGTGCTCGTCGGCCTGCCGCGGCTGGCCAGCGGCCAGGAGGGCGAGCAGGCCGCCGCCGCGCGCGCCTTCGCCGGTAGGCTGGCCAAGTCGTTGACCGTGGAGGTCGAGCTCTACGACGAGCGCTTCACAACCCGCATGGCGCAGCAGAGCCTGCGCGCCGGCGCGCGCGCGGCAGAAGACTCACTGGCTGCAGCACACCTGCTTGAGGAGTATCTCGAAACCATGAACAAAGCTGAGGACGGCAGGTGAGCGGCGGACGCAGCCAGGAGGAGCGCGAGCGCGCGCGGCTCGAGCGCGAACGCCGCCGCGCGCGGGCGCAGGGGCTGCCGGAGCCAGAAGCTGCGCCAGCGCCCGAGGCGCCGTCTGAGGTGCAGCCAGCGCCGGCGCCCGAGCCTGACTTCGAGCCAGATTTCGGTCATGCGCCCGCCGGCCACGATCCGGTGGCAGAGCCGCGGGTGCCGCCGCCGTGGATCGGCCTGCAGGAGCGGCAGGAGCTCGTGGACGAGTTCGGGCCCCCGCCGGGCCCGCCGCAGAAGGTCTCACACGGCCGCGTCCTGAGGGTGGCGCTTGCCGCCCTCGGCGCGATCCTGCTCGTCGCGCTGGCCTGGTTCTGGTTGACGGTCTTTGAGCCCTTCGCGGGCGACGGGAAGGGGACGGGCAGCATCGCGGTGACGATCCCCGAAGGCGCCGACGTGTCGGCGATCGGGGACCTGCTCGAAGAGAAGAACGTGATCGGCAGTGCGCGGAACTTCGGCTGGCGTGCCGGCTGGTCGGGGAAATCTGCGGATTTCAAGGCCGGCCGCTACAACTTCGGCGAGGGCATGAGCTACTCGGCGGTGATCGACCAACTGGCCGCCGGGCCCAACGCCGGGGTCACGACGGTCGCGATTCCCGAAGGCCGCTCGCGCTGGGAGCTCGCAAATCAGCTCGCCGGTCAAGGCCTGACCGGCGACTACATGAAGGCGACCGAGCGGAGCCGCCGCATCAACCTGCAGCGCTACGGCGCGCCGAAGAACGTCGCCAGCCTCGAGGGGTTCCTCTTTCCGGCCACCTACGAGGTGCCGGCCGGTGCCGACGTGGACCGGCTCGTGCCGCAGCAGCTCGCGGCCTTCCGCCAGAACATCGCCAAGGTCGACATGGCCCACGCGCGCAAGAAGAACCTGACCGTCTTCGACGTCGTCACGATCGCCTCGTTGATCGACCGCGAGGTCTCGGTCGCGCGCGAACGCAGGCTCGTGGCCGCGGTCATCTACAACCGGCTCTCGCAAGGAATCCCGCTGGGGATCGACGCAACCAGCCGCTTCGAGACGCGCAACTGGACCGACCCCTTGACCAACGCTGTGCTGCAGAAGGACACTCCGTACAACACGCGCATCAACAAGGGGCTGCCGCCGGGACCGATCGGATCGCCGGGGCTGGCTGCAATCGAAGCCGCCGCGCGGCCGGCCAACTCGGACTACCTCTACTACGTCGCAAACCCCTGCGAGCCGGGGACCCACACCTTCACGAAGACCTACGCCGAGTTCGAAGCCGCAGCGCAGCGCTACAACGAGGCGCGCGAGAAGGCCGGAGGCAGGCAACCGCGTGGCTGCTGAAGCTCCAGCACCACGCTACGGAGTGGCCGGGCACCCCGTGGGCCACAGCCGCTCGCCGGCCATGCACAACGCGGCCTTTCGTGAGCTGGGCATCGACGCCGTCTATCAGCTACTGCCGATCCCGCCCGAGCTCTTCGACGAAACAGTGCGTGCATTGCCTCAGTCGGGCTTTGGCGGGATCAACGTGACGATTCCGCACAAGGGTGCCGCGGCGCGCCTGGCCGATCACCGCTCGGCTGCAGTGGAGGCCATCGGCGCCGCCAACACCCTGAGCTTTCGCGCCGGTGAGATCCACGCCGACAACACCGACGCACCCGCGCTCGCTGCCGCCCTCGGGCCGCTGGCGGCCGGCACACCGGCGCTGCTGCTGGGGGCCGGGGGTACGGCCCGTGCAGCGCTCTGGGCGCTGAAGTCCGCCGGCGCCGACGTGCAGATCCAAAACCGCACGCACAGTCGTGCCGAGCAGCTGGCAGCGGAGTTCGGCGCCACTGCCAGCGCCCAGACGGCGGGCGGGCACGACTTCGCACTCATCGTCAACACCACCTCAGTCGGGATGGACCCGGCCGTAGACGCCGAAGCGGTGCTGGACCAGCTCGCGCTCGAACGCACGGCGATCGGTCCGGAGACGACGCTCGTCGACTTCGTCTACCGACCCGGCGGCAGCGCGCTTGCAGCGCTGGCCGCCGCCGCAGGAGCGCGCGTGATCGACGGCGAAGAATTGCTGGCCCGACAGGGTGCCCTGGCTTTCGAGATCTGGTTCGACCGCAGCGCTCCGCTTGAGACGATGCGAGCGGCGATCACAGCTTGAGCGGCATGGGGTTTGCGCACCATCAAGGATGGCGGGCGCAAAACCGATAAATCACTTGAAATTGGCCGTTTGGTCGATCCCTCGAGTTCGCGAACTGAAAAGAGCAAGCAGACCGTCGGGTGCTCAGAGCCCGGCGCGAAGTCATGGCTGACGATCCCAACAACCAAGGATCTGGGCAGTCTGCACAGCAGAAACCGGCGCAAGCTCCGCAGCAGCCGCCGGGTGTGCGGCAGATGTCCCAGCAGCAGCAGGCCGGGCAGGTCCAGAACATGGCCGCCGCGCGCCAGGGTGCCCAGCAGGCGCAGCCGCAGCAGCCTGCTGACGGCGCGACGGGCGTCCCCGGGCTCTATGCGCCGACGCTGAAGCAGGCCGGCCGGACGCCGCCCACGGTGCTCGACGCGCTCGTGCGCCTCGGCTTCGTCGGCTCGTTGCACCTCGAATCGGCGGTGGCAAAGGCGCAGGCGCAGGGGATCACGCCCGAGCAGGTGCTGATGGCCGACAACGTCGTCTCGACCGACCAGCTGGCGCGCGCGACGGCCGAGAAGTTCGGCCTCAACTACATCAGCCTCTCCGACTTCGAGATCGACATGTCGGTGGCGACCCTCATCACTTCCGACAAGGCCCGCTCGTATGAAGTGTTGCCGGTGCGCCAGTACGAGGACGGTTCGATCCTCGTGGCGATGGCCAACCCGGCCAACGTGCTGGCGCTCGACGACCTCAAACTGATGCTGAAGAAGGAGCTGCGCCCGGCCGTCGCAGCCCCGGACGACCTCGCCGGCGCCTTCACGCGACTGACCAACCTCGACGACGCCGTGCTCGAGGCCTTCGACGAGGACGAAGAAGAAGAGATCCAGACACTCGAGGTCAAGGAATCGGCGGCAGACGCGCCCGTCGTCAAGCTCATCAACTCGATCCTCGTCCAGGCCGTCACCGTCGGTGCGTCCGACATCCACTTCGAGCCCGAGGGCAAGGAGATGCGCGTGCGCTTCCGTGTCGACGGCGTCCTGCAGCGCGCCACGACGGTGCCCAAGAAGATGGTCAGCGGCATGATCAGCCGCGTCAAGATCATGGCCGAGATGAACATCGCCGAGAAGCGGATCCCGCAGGACGGTCGTATCGCGCTGCGCATCGGTCAGGTCGCCGTCGACCTGCGTGTCGTCACGCTGCCCAGCGTCTGGGGCGAGAAGATCGTCATCCGAATCCTCGACAAGTCGTCCACGCAGCTGACGTTCGACGACCTCGGAATGAGCGGTCTTGCCGGCGAGCGCTTCAAGACGGGCTTCATGAGTCCCTACGGCGCCGTGCTCGTGACCGGTCCGACCGGCTCGGGCAAGACGACTTCGCTCTACGCCGCGGTCAACCAACTCAACACGATCGAGCGTTCGATCCTGACGATCGAAGACCCGGTTGAGTACCAGTTGGCCGGCATCTCGCAGGTCAACGTCAACGTCAAGGCCGGGCTGACCTTCGCCAGCGGCCTGCGTGCGGCGCTGCGCAGCGACCCGGACATCGTGATGATCGGAGAGATCCGCGACGGCGAGACGGCGCAGATCGCCATCGAGGCCGCCCTGACCGGACACCTCGTGCTCTCGACGTTGCACACCAACGACGCGTCGACCACCGTCACGCGACTGGCCGAGATGGGCGTCGAGCCCTTCCTTACCGCGACGGCGCTCGAAGTCGTGGTCAACCAGCGCCTGGCCCGCCGTGTCTGCACCCAGTGTGCGACGCCGGTCGAGATAACCGCCGAACAGCTGCGCGCCAGCGGCTTCAAGGCCGACAAGGACATCCAGGGGATGCAGGCCAACGGATGCTCGCGTTGCAGTGGTGGTTACAAGGGGCGCGTAGGCCTCTACGAGGTGCTGGCGATCTCCGAGACGATCCGTTCGATGATCCTCGAGCGCGCCAACGCCGTCGAGATCGAGGAACAGGCTGTTGAGGAGGGGATGGACACGCTGCGCCAGGCCGGGTTGAAGAAGATTGAAGAGGGTGCGACGACCGTCGAAGAGGTCTCGCGCGTCACCGGCGTCACATGATCGCCTGCAGCGGCGTGCAGATCTAATGCTTTGGCGGTAGCGTGCCGAAAACAGCCTTCAGTGGGGCGACTCCGCAGACCCCGCCGATGCGCTCCGCAGTCAGGCGCAATCCGAAACGACAGGCAAGCAGCTCAGTGAACATGCAGACAGAAGAAGCGATCGATTTTGCCGACATCGTGCAGACGATGGTCCGGCGTGGCGCGTCCGACCTCCACTTCACGCCGGGCTCGCCGCCGATGTTGCGCGAGAAGGGCAAGATGCGCGCCATCGACGGCTACCCGATGTTGACGCCGCACCAGACGCGCGCACTCGTGTACGGACTGCTCTCGGACGACCGTCGTCAGCAGTTTGAACAGCACCTGCAGCTCGACTTCGCCTACTCGGTCCCGAAGATGGCGCGCTTCCGCGTCAACTGCTACATGCAGCGCGGGGCCGTGGCCGCCGCCATGCGCCTCGTGCCCAGCGAGATCAAGTCGATCGAGCAGCTGGGTCTGCCCAAGGTGATCCACTCGTTCGTCAACAAGCCGCGCGGGCTCGTGCTCGTGACCGGACCGACGGGATCCGGCAAGTCGACGTCGCTTGCGGCCGTGATCGATGAGATCAACCAGACCCGCAGCGAACACATCCTCACGATCGAGGACCCCATCGAGTTCCTGCACCCGCACAAGAACTGCATCGTCAACCAGCGCGAGATCGGCCAGGACGCCGAGACCTTCGCGCTGGGCCTGCGCGCCGCGCTGCGCCAGGACCCGGACGTCATCCTCGTCGGCGAAATGCGCGACCTCGAGACGATCTCGACGGCGCTCACCGCCGCTGAAACCGGCCACCTTGTGTTCGGCACGCTGCACACCCAGGACACCTCGTCCACGGTCGACCGCGTGATCGACGTCTTCCCGCCGGAGCAACAAGAGCAGGTGCGCGTCCAGCTCTCGATGGCGCTGCAGGGCATCGTCACCCAGCAGCTCCTGCCGCGCGCCGACGGCAGTGGCCGTTGCTGCGCCTGTGAGGTGCTGATCCCGACGCCGGCGCTCAGAAACCTCATCCGCGAGGGCAAGACGCACCAGATCTACAGCATTCTGCAGACCGGCGGACGCTTCGGCATGCAGACGATGGACGCCGCGATGGTCGAGCTCATCCGCATGGGCCTGCTCGACCGCAACCTCGCCGAGCAGCGCTCGAGCTCGCCGGGCGAGCTGCGCCGTCTGCTCGGTTCGGCCGGTCGTGCCCAGCAGGCCGCGGCGGCGGGGGCGTGAGGCGCTGAATGGCCGCATTTGCGTACAAGGCGATCGACCCGCTGCGCGGCGGGTCGGTAGAAGGCGAGATCGAGGCCGAGAACCAGTTTGGCGTCAGCGAGCACCTGCGCAGCAAGGGGCTCATCGCCGTCGAGATCCAAGAGCAGAAGCCGACCGACGTCGGTGATCTCTTTGCGCGCTGGAAGAAGGTCGACTCCGACGCGCTCGTGATCTTCACGCGGCAGCTCTCGACGATGGTCGACTCGGGAGTCTCACTGTTGCGCGCGCTCTACATCCTTGAGGAGCAGACCGAGGACGAGCTGCTCAAGGGCATCGTCGGCGAGGTCCGCGACGACATCGAGGGCGGCTCGTCACTGGGCGACGCCATGAACCGCCACCCAGATGTTTTCAATGAGCTCTACGTGGCGATGGTGCAGGCCGGCGAGGCTGGCGGAATTCTCGAGGACTCGCTGCGACGGATCGCAACCCAGCTTGAAAAGGATGCGTCGCTCAAGCGCCAGGTCAAGTCGGCGATGATGTATCCGGCGGTGATCACGATCTTCGCCATGATCGTTCTGATCGCGCTCCTGACCTTCCTCGTCCCGGTCTTCACCGGAATCTTCGACGACCTCGGTGGCGAATTGCCAGCCATCACCAAGGTGACCGTCGCGATGTCCGACGGCATCAAGAAGTACTGGTACATCCTCATCTTCGTGCCGCCGATCGCCTGGTACTCCTTCAAGAAGTGGAAGGCGACCGACAAGGGACTGGCTTCGTGGCACAAATTCCTCATCCGCATTCCCTTCAAGATCGGCGACATCATCCACAAGGTGGCGCTGGCGCGCTGGGCGCGCTCGTTCGCCTCGCTCAACGCCGCCGGTGTGCCGATCCTCGAGTGCATCGACGTCGCCGGTCGCACCGCAGGCAACAAAGAGCTGCAGAGCGCAATGGAGGACGTTACGCGCTCAGTCGAGGGTGGAGGCACGGTCGCAGACCCACTCAAGGCATCGCCGGTCTTTCCGGCCATGGTCGGCCACATGATCGCCTCC
>JBIQMF010000006.1:11409-16205 GCA_044463545.1 Solirubrobacterales bacterium | reverse complement strand
GTAACCCGAGCCCAGCTCGACGATCTCTGCTGCGGCTGTGCGCCTGGCGATCTCCTCTGCGCGCGACTCGAGGATCTCTCGCTCGCAGCGCGTGAGGTAGTACTCGGGCAGCTGCGTGATGGATTCAAAGAGCTCTGAGCCGCGCCCGTCGTAGAGGTACTTCGTCGGTAGTTCCTTGAAGGGCCGAGTGAGCCCGTCGTGGACGTCGTCGGCGATCGTGCGCGGCGCCGGGCCGGCCTCTGCGCGCATCAACGTGACGTCGAGCGCGACCTGATCGCCCGGCGCGCTCACTGCAGGTCCTCGGCCAGGCGCACACCGGCAAAGATCTGGCGGCGCGCGCGATGGTCCCAGTTACGGAAGGTCGTGCCGGCCACGCGCGGGTGACTTGCGAAGGAGCCGCCGCGCAGCACCGGCATACCGGTCCCGAAGAAGACCTCCGAGTACTCGCGGTAGGGCTCGGCGCGAAACCCCGGGTAGCCGTCGAATTCGCTGCTCGTCCACTCCCAGACCTGGCCCGTCTGCTGCAGCGCGCCGCTGCGAGCCGCGTGTTCCCACTCGGCTTCGCTCGGCAGGCGCAAACCGCGCCAACTGGCCAGGGCCTCGGCCTCAAACCAGCTCATGTGGCAGGCTGGCGCAGCTGTGTCGTCCTGTTCGAACGCCGGGCTCGTGTGGCAGCTCGCCCGCCACGCCCAGCCCTCACGGCTCCAGTGGCGCTGATCGTCCCAGCCGCCGTCATCGATGAAGGCTTGTCGTTGTCGGGCGCTGACCGGATGTGCACTGATGCGGAAGGGTGCAAGCCTGCGCGTGTGCGCCGGTCGCTCATTGTCGTAGGCGAAGCCGGCGGCCGAGCTGCCGATCTCAACTTCGCCCGCCGGCAGCTCGATCCACTCGCGATCGGCGCCGTCAGCTGCCGTGCCAGGAGCGGCGGGCAGTTCGTCAAGCCACGTCGCGAGTCCGCCCAGGCGCATCGCCTGCAGCATTGTTTCGGTGTGTTGCAGCTCGTGGCGCAGGACGAGTTCGTGCAGCGTGTTGCTCGTGCCGTGCTCTGCCGCTGCGTCGAGCGTGCGCGTGCGCACCTCGTCGAGGTACTCGAGCGCTGCGGAGTGGCCCAGCAGTTCGATCTGGCCACGCACCTGCCGCGGGGTCTCGAAGGCGTCGTAGAGGGCCGTCAGTTCTGGGTGCAGAAGCGGGCGGCCCGCGTGGCGATGGACGAGCCAGAGGTCTTCGAAGGCGGCGATGTGCGCGAGATCCCAGACCAGCGGACTCATCAGCGGGTCGATCTGCCGTTCGAGGTCGTCCTCGCTGACTCCGGCGATCAGGCGTAGTGTGCGCGCTCGCGCCGCCTCGAGGGCGGCGAGAGAATCGTCGGGCAACGGTGCCTTGAGCACCGCAGCCGTCGGCATGTCGACGGAGGCGGAGCGCACGAGAGTCCTCAACACTAGGCTGGATCGTGCAGCTGACGCGGCAGTTGAATCGACTGACCCAGGGGGTGGACCAGTGCAGCGCGAGTTTGATGTGGTCGTGATCGGGGCCGGCCCGGCCGGCGAGATCGCAGCCGGAAGGCTGGCCGAACACGGCGGGATGAGCGTGGCCATCGTCGAGCGCGAGCTCGTCGGTGGGCAGTGTTCCTTCTATGCCTGCATGCCCTCGAAGGCGCTGTTGCGCCCCGGCGAGCTGCTGGCAGAGGCGCGCCGCGTACCGGGAGTTGCCGAGGCCGTGACCGGTGCGCTTGACCCGGCTGCAGTCCTGCAGCGGCGCGACGAGGTGATCAGCGGCCTCGACGACGGGGATCAGGTGCCGTGGCTCGAGCAGCGCGGCATCGAGCTCATCCGCGGGGCGGCCCGGCTCGATGGTGAGCGGCGTGTGCTCGTGGGCGATGATCTGCTGCTGGCCCGAGAGGCCGTCGTGATCGCCGTGGGCAGTGTTGCCGCGATGCCGCCGATCCCCGGCCTGGCCGAAGTGGGCGCCTGGTCGAGCCGCGAGCTGACGACTGCGCAGAGCGTGCCGGCGCGACTGCTCGTGCTGGGCGGCGGCGTGGTCGGCGCCGAGCTTGCGCAGGCGTGGGGGTCGCTCGGGTCGAGCGTGACGCTCATCGAGGGCGGCCAGCGCCTGATCGCGCGCGAGGAGGTCTTCGCCTCGGACCAGTTGCAGGCCGCACTTGAGGCCGAGGGGGTCGAGGTGCTGACGGGCGTGAAGGCAACGGGCGCCGCGCGCGAGGGCGCGGAGGTCTCACTAGAGCTCGACGACGGCCGCCGCATCGCCGCCGACCACCTGCTTGTGGCGGTCGGACGCGAGCCTTGGACGGAGGGCCTGGGGCTTGACTCCGTGGGTCTCAAAGACGGTCAGACGCTCGAAGTCGACGACGCGATGCGCGTGGTCGGAGCCGCCGCTCTCTTTGCCGTGGGCGACGTCAACGGTCGCTCGTTGCTGACGCACTCGGGCAAGTACCAGGCGCGCATCGCCGCCGACCAGATCCTCGGGCGCCGCTCGCTGGCTCACACCGACACCGCGGGTGCGCCGCGCGTGATCTTCACCGACCCACAGATCGCCAGCGTCGGCGAGGGTCTTGACGCGGCGCGTGAGCGCGGGCTTGACGTCGAGGTGGTCGACCTTGCGACCGACGCGACGCCGGGGGCGAGCTTTCACGGCAGGGGCACCGGCGGGACGACGCGGTTTCTCGTCGACAACGAGCGCGGCGTGCTCATCGGGGCGACATTCGTCGGCTTCGATGTGGCCGAGCTGCTGCAGGCAGCGACGATCGCGGTGGTCGGCGAGGTGCCGCTCTCGACGCTGGCACACGCCGTCGCTGCATTCCCGACGCGCAGCGAGCTCTGGCTCAAACTGATCGAGCAGTACGAGTCGCAGCGCGAGGTCTCGGTGCACGATTTTGAGCCGTTGATGAGCGACTGAGCGCGCCGCCGATGGGGCGCCCGGACGGCGTCACGGGTGTCGCGTGACAGAATCAATCGAAGATTTCACAAACACCAACTCTTGGGAGGCATCTCATGTCCGGACGTATTGGCAGCGCAGAGTGGAAGGGCAACCTCAAGGAGGGCGCCGGAAACCTGACCGTCGGAGAGAGCACCTTCAGCGGCCCCTATTCGTTCAACTCGCGGTTTGAGGAGGGCGCCGGAACCAACCCCGAAGAGTTGATCGCGGCCGCCCACGCCTCTTGTTACGCGATGGCCCTGAGCAACATTCTGGCCCAGCACGAACACGAGCCGACACGCGTCTCGGCGACGGCACGCGTGTATCTGCGTCAGGTCGACGGCCACCCGACGATCGCCAAGATCGAGCTTGAGACCGAGGGCGAGGTCCCCGGGATCGACGAGGCTCACTTCATTGAGCACGCCGAAGAGGCCAAGGCCGGCTGCCCCGTCTCACGGGCGCTTGCAGGCGTGCCCGAGATCGAGTTGACGGCCAAGCTCGTCGGCTGAACCCGGGCGTCTGGGCGCGCGTTGCTCAGGAGCCGATCCGGCTGATTCCGGCTTCGGCGACGCCGCGCTCAAGCTCGGCCAGCGAGAAGGCATCGAGCGGACTCAGTGCTCCGGCTGGCAGGGCGTCTTCGCCTGCCAGCCGGCGCGCCGCCCAGGCCAGGATCTCGAAGGTGAAGGTGTATGCGTTGACGCCGCCCAGGGTCACTTGGCTCAGTTGACCGCCGCGCGCATCCCTGGCCACGGCGGTGACTGTCGATCGGCTTTTCTGGCGCGCCTCGGCCGAGGGTCCGCCGGTCGAGCCGGCAATTCGCCTGGCCGCGAGTGCCTTGACCTGCTTGCGCAGCCCCGGTATGGCAAGCGCCGTGTCGAACGCGCGCATGGCGAGCGGCATCGCCTTGACCATGTTGCCGCCCTGACCGAGCAGCACGTCGACGTCGCGAAGCTGCGCAAATCGTGCCGGGAGCGCAAAGTGCTCGCTGCCGCCGACGCTGATGCCGCGGCGCGTGCCGAGACCGGGTACATCGAGGTCCTTGACGCGCTGCCCGACCGGCTCGCGCCGAAGCTGACCGCCACGAAACGCGAATGAACCGTCGAGCGCCGACAATGCGGCGCTCACCCGTGTCCCGCCGCTGGTCCCTCCGCCCGCGAAGTAGGCGATGTCGACCTGGGCAGCCTGCTCGCCGGCTGCTTCGAGCGCCAGCGCAGCAGCAAGGTTGCCGGGAACCCAGTCAAACCCGAAGGCCGTGAGCAGCGAGGCGCCGGTCTGCGCGGCGCGCGGGCCGTGGTGCTCAAAGACACGGCGGATGAAAGGGGCCTCACCGGTCGAGTCGATGTAGATCGCGCCGGCCGCGACAGCAGCCTCGACCGCAGGCTCGCCGAAGCGCACGAAGGGTCCGACCGTGGAGACGAGCACGTCGCCGGGCTGCACGAGCGCGCGCAGCGATTCGGGCTTCTGTGCGTCGGCGATCGCAGTGTCGAGGCCGCCCAGCTCCTCGGCCAGTTTGGCCAGCTTCTGTGGCGAGCGCGCAGCGAGCAGCGGCCGCTCGCCGAGGCGCACGAGCGCCCGCGCCACACCGTCGCCGGTGTAGCCGGTAGCCCCGAAGAGCACTATGCGGCGGCTGGAAGAGTCTTGAGAGGAAGGCACCTTGAATCACCTCGCACGGTCGGGCGCCCACCCGGGTTCAAGGCAGGCACAGTGGCCCGAACGGTAACGCGCACAGGCCAGACATCAGACGCCCGAAAGGATTCGAACCTTTGACCTTCGGCATCGGTGGAGGCCGATGCTCGAAAGCAATCCAACTACGCGCCCGAAAGGATTCGAACCTTTGACCTTCGGCATCGGTGGAGGCCGATGCTCGA
>JBIQMF010000006.1:0-11309 GCA_044463545.1 Solirubrobacterales bacterium | reverse complement strand
CGCCCGAAAGGATTCGAACCTTTGACCTTCGGCATCGGTGGAGGCCGATGCTCGAAAGCAATCCAACTACGCGCCCGAAAGGATTCGAACCTTTGACCTTCGGTTCCGTAGGTCAATCAGTGGCTACCAGTTGGTGACAGCACCTACCGCGTGTTCGCTTGTGTATGCGGGATCGGTGTCTTCAAGTGCCAGCGCGTTACCGGCTGTTACCTGTTGGTGTGTTTGCGGAGTGTTCACACTCTCGCGCCAGTCGAAGGCCTGTATCTCGTCGCCGTCGATCAGGTGCGTGTAGGTGTCAAGCGTGAAGCTCGCGGCGTGGTGCCCCATCAGGTGTTGCACCTGCTTGATATTCCGGCCGCGCTGAAACAGCATCGACGCGAACGTATGGCGAAAGGTGTGCCAGCCAGCACCCTTCCAGTCCGCACCGGCTTCACCTAGCACCGGCTTCAAGAATCGGCGGCGCACGTTGTCGCGGTTGATCGGATCGCCGTTGCGGTTGGCGAACACGGGGTCAGCGTCTCCAGCGAACGGGGTTGTTGATCGGCGAGCGCGTAGGCGGTCTACCAGCGAAGGCGACAACGGAACGTCTCGGCGAGCGTGACGGCTCTTCAAGGTCTCTTCCTTGCCCTCGGCGTTGATCGCTCGGCGTACCGCGACGTGCGGCCGTGAACCGTCTAGGTGTACGTGCTGCCACTGGAGGCCACAGGCCTCAGAGATACGCAGGCCGGTACCTGCAAGCAACTCGCACAGGTCGCGGTACTTCGGGTTGACCATCGACATCACAGCGTCCAACTGCGCCAGCGTGAACGGACGCACCTTGCGCTCCTCGCTGTCGGTCGCGGTCTCGCGGTGCGGCAGATACACGCCTCGTGCCGGGTTGTACCTCAGCAAGCCTTCATCGACCGCCGTAGCCAGACACGAACGCACCGGATTCAGAGCGTTGCGGATGGTGTTGTCAGACAGAGCAGGCTCCACAGTGGCCATATCTGCCACGAACTGATTCAGGGTGCGCGTAGTGATCTTCGCCAGCGGGATATGACCGATGCGCGGGTAAACGTGACGTTCCAGTGACCGTCGGTAGCCGTCGCGGGTCTTGGCCTTCACGCTCTTGCCGCGCCCGTGGTAGCGGCTCACCCACTCGCTCGCGTAGTCCTTGAACTTCACGCGGCTGTCCACCGCGAACTCTCCCGCGTCGATCGCGGCCACTCGTGCGGCCTTGAGTCGGCGAGCCTCGGCGAGCGATCCGGCTGTCTCCCACTTCTGGCTGCCGTCAACGCGGTAGCTCACGACATACCTGCTGCCACGTTTGTAGATGCCCGGCGCGCTTGTCTTGACCATCGGGGCAGCCATCAGTCCGCCTCGCCTTTGATTGCTCTGCGGTGTGCGTTGCTCATTTCGGTGTCTCCCTTGTACGGAGGCACCGGGGGTACGACCACGGTGGCGGCTGTCAAACTTTGCCGCGCATCGGAGCTTGTACCTCCGGTGCCACGGCCGGGGTTGTTAGCGCAACGCCCGGCCACTTACTTGACCACCTGATTGTACCCCGATGAACCCCCGACAGGTGTGCGTGCCGCCGCCGTCATCGCGGCTCCCCGTATGGAATTGGCAGGCACTCGCTTACAGCACGCGAACGCTCCAACCACGCGTCAAGCTCAGACTTCCGGAACAGCAGGCGCTTCCCGTCTCGGCCATGCGGGATGCGACCCTGACTGACCAAGGTGTAGATGCGGCGCGGTGAGCAGGCGAGGTGCTTGGCTGCATCACCAACGTCCATCCACGCCTCTGCCTCGGGAGTGCCGAGTCTTGCCGCAACCAGATCGACCAGTGCGTCAAGCTGCGCATCAGGAATGTCGAACGACCAACTCATTGCGGCGACTTGGCGTAGGCGGAACTGGCCGACAGCTCGACTGGAGACGAGGGCTTGATCTTGGCGTCAAATCCCGCTGCGATCTCAGCGGCAATCTCTTCAAGTGGTCGCTCTCGCCACCCGTCATATTCGGCCTGTCCTGTCGCAGTTGCGCCACTTTCCCTCATGTGGCGCGAGTGGGAGCCACTAGTTGCTGTTTCCCCAGTCTGCGAGCCGGGATTGACAGTCACGCCACCTTCCTTGCTCTCCAGTTGCGACGCGAGGGTTGGCGCGGCTGGAGAGGTGCTGTCGGGAAGCTCCCAGTATGTAACGCTCGGGAACCCCTTGCGTGTGCTGAGTACCCCCAACTCCCGCTGCGCGCGGTCGATCGTTTTCAGGGCATGACCGGCGCTCTTCGCCTCTGTCTTGACAGTCTTTGAAAGGTGCGGCGCACCCGACTGCGACAGCCTCCAGAGGAGCCAGTCCATAGCCTCCGCGCGCTCGCCCATGTCTTCCCCGCTGCCCGTCGTCAAGAGATCGGACGGAGCGAGCTGAGTGGTTCCAGTGTCGATCAGGCACGAGGTTTCGATCTCACTCTCACCGTCGGTGACGGTCGTGCTCTCGATCCGGTAAGTGCGTGCCTCCACTGTCGGCGGCGCGAGGTTTCCCATCTGCGCCAACACGCGCGCAGGAGACCTCTCCCCGTCCGGGTCGTGCGGGTCGCGTCCGAACACCAATACCTGACGGGCCAGACCAGTAAAGGCGATCGAACCACCAACGCGCTGGATCAGGTCTGTGCCGTTGGCCTTGTTGGTGTGCATAACGGCTACGACCGCCACAGCCTGCCTCTGCGCAACGGCTTGCAGCGGGGCAAGGGCGCTCCGAACGCTCGCATCCTTGTGCGAGTCGGTGCCAGTTCCAAGCGCGGCCGTGATCGGGTCGATGACCACAAGACGCGCCCCTGTCTCCTCGATCAGCCTCTCGATTTCTGAACAATCATCCGGCAGGGTGGCGATCCGCTCACCGGGCTTTGCGGCAACGACGTGGACACGCTCCACGGCAGCCCCGGCAGCCAGCGCACGAGGCTTGACCGTCCACTCTGCTGAGTCCTCAAACGTCACGATCAGCGCAGCAGCCGGATCGCTAACAACGCCGTCCAGAGAACCGGTACTGACGTGCGCCGCAAGCTGAAACGCGAAGGTGCTCTTTCCCAACTTCGGCGCTCCAGCCAGAACAGTCACCGCTCCCAACGGAACCCACTTGTGCCAGAGCCATTGAACTGGCTTGGCTGCGATCTCAGAGAGCGGCGTCGCTGTCAAGCGTCCGATCTCAGTTCCAGAGCCTCGGTCGCCCTTGTATGACGCCACGGCCGCCTGTTCGACAAGCCTTTTGCTCTCAGGACTGAGCATTTCCGCCTCCCCTCAGGTCGGCGATCAGGCGCGTCCGGACGGCCGGGAAGTCCGTCTGGCAACACAGACCGTAAAGCTCTGCGGCGAAGCCATACACGTCGCCACCACGATCACAGCCGAAGCAGTACCAACCCCTGCTCGGGTCGTCGTAGGCGTGAAGGCTTGGAGTGCGCTCTGAGCCGTTGCCGTGAAATGGACAACGCACCTTCCCGTCACGTCCGACATGACTGCCGATCAGTTCGCCGATGTACTCGGCGGCCGGGATCAGTAGGAGGGGATCGTCGCCTACTCGCATCGTGTGTGCTGCTGACCGTGCTGGCGGTGACTGTCGTGATTCCGGGTCAGACAGATGCCCGACCAACTCGGAAGTGGAGTAACGCAATGCTGACTCCAGGCGGGTACAAACAACAGATGGCACCGGGCCGTACTTGCCCTTGTGGTTGTACGAACCAGCCACGCGAACGATCCTCGCGGGATCGCAGCAGTTTGTGTCAGCGCCCAAGCGGATCGCAAGGCGCGTGTTTGCTTCCCTGATGCGATCGACGGGCAACGGATCACTCAGTCGCCACATTGCCAACGCCCTGCCCGGCGAAGTCTCTACGACGATGGAGGGTGCAAGCTCCGTCGCTGCGCCCACCGCCTGCGGGTCGTCGCAGTCGGCCCAGAGCCAGCGGCTTGGAAGGCAGTTCGCGGCCTTTCCGCTTCGTGTCGATCGGCCAAGCGCACCGACGTAGACATCAGCATCCGGAGCAAGCTCGGCGACACGATCGGCGAAGGTGTCGAACTGATGCCGCGTAAACCACTCCTGCGAAAACGTTTGCTGACCGACTCGCCGAAAGCGAAGCTCTACATATCCACCGCTCTCCCAGATGCCTTCTGCCTGACATTCAAGAGCAAGCCGCTGCGAGACCGCGCCACTATCGCCGGGGCTGTTCATGGGAACGCGCCTCACTCGCGTCAGCCTTGGAGTCGTCGGGTTGCTCGACCCGGCGGCTCTTTTTTGCGTCGTAGACGGCGAGAGCGTGCAGCTCTTTGACGCCATGATTCAGGGCGCGCTCAAGGGCGGCGATCGTCGTCGGTCGCGGCTTGTGTTGGCCGCGTTCAATGTTTCCGATCGTCTCGATTGAGACGCCGGACAGTGCGGCGATCTCGGCCCGCGAGAAACCGGCTTCGATTCGCCGGGCGCGCCAATCGCACTGGGTTACTGCTGGCATTTGTGTACCTCGCAACGGTTCGTAGGACTTGACCTTTGCGGGGCATCGCGCCTCCGGAGTCAGGGACGGGCATCGCGCGCGGAACCACCTGACTGCTCTGCCGAGTTAGCGGGTGTGGGCGTCGCGCCTCACAGCAACTTGACTCGATACATGGCAAATTACAAGTCGTACCGGCGGAGCTTCGCCGACTTCCTGCCCGTGCCAACGTTGGCATCGTTTCCGACTTCTGGGCAGGTTTCTACACCACATAGCCAGCGGTCATAAAAGCACTGTCACGACCTCAGCGGAGGCCGTGCGTTTAGTCACGCCGGATCGCGGTCTCTCCCGGAGCGCCAGCGGGGTACGGATTGGCGGCGCGAAACTCCCACGGGTCGATCGCGGCGCTCTTGAAGCCAGAGGATCGGCCAGCTTCGGCGATATGAGCTTCGATCAGACGATTGCGCTCGGTCCGTCGTGCTCGGTGTTCACGTATACGCCGCTCGGCTTCGATCTCGTTGGGAGAACGTTCGGGAATCAACGCAAGCTCGCGCGGCGAGGGCGGGGCGGCAAATCCGCCGCCAGTGCGCACCGGCGCGAACTCGTCATCTGCTTGCGGCTGCTGTGTCGAAGAGTGGTTGGACATTGGCTTTAAGGCTACGGGGAAAGGCGGATGACTCACTGGAGGGCGGCGATCCCGCGAAGCCTCTCCAGTTCGGCCTCACTTGCCAAGCGGTCGGCGATCTTTTGCGCCAAGCGAGGATCGTTCTTCGCCGCATCGCGCACGATTTTGTTCATCTCGACTTCCAACTCCGCGCGCACCTTGCGCCGCGCGTCTGCAAACGCGGGATCACCAAGCCAGCGATCCCACTCGTCTTGTGATGCGCCGACGGATGCGAACGCTGTTGCGTCTGGTGCACCGTCGCGGATTGCCTGTAGAGCCTTCTCTTGCCGCTTGTTGAACTTGGGCGTCGTCACTCTTTCCACTCTACGTAGAGCAGCCGATGGGATTGGGGGCGGTAACGCACGCCGTCACTGGGGCTTGTTCGTGTAAGCCACTCTGACGCGGGTATCCGATGTCAACGGCCCTTGTATTTGGATGCGACCGGCGAGCGTGGCCACGCGAATCCCGGTCGCCGCCGAAAACTTCACAATTTCGCGCGCCCGTAGATCGAGTTGGGGTGGGGTGGTGGACGAGAGGCCTGAAGGGGTCTGCCCCCTCCCCTAGTGGCAAGTCTCGGCCGACGCTGCCAACCCCGGTTCGTTCGGAGGTTCCTTTACGCTCTTCCGCATGGAAGGCACGCCCACACCAATTGAACAGACCGAAACCGACTCTCGCCCGTCAGCCCAGTTGCTCTTTTACGGCGCTGGGATTGCCGGTGTCCTACTCATAGCTGGCAGTCTCGGGCCGTGGGTTCGTCTGAGTGGTCTGCTCGGCGGAACGCTGTCCGTCGCAGGCACTCAGGGCGACGGCATCATCACGTTGGTACTGGGCGTACTCGTGATTGCGCTGGCCATTCTGGGGATCATGCGGGAACCCGGTCGTCGTCTTGTTTGCGGCGTCATGCTCCTAGCCGGGCTGATCGCGCTCGGAGTGTTCGCCTACGACGGGCGAGTCATGTTCGACGGAGCCGGTGAGACGAGCGGCGTGATCTCGGTTGGTTGGGGGTTGTGGTTGATCGGTGTTGGTGCCATTGCCGCGATCGCATTTGCAGCTTTCTTGTTGGCGCATCTTGCGCTTGGCGAAGACGGCAGATTTGCCAGCCCCAACGGGAAGGCCACGGGCATCGCCGCCGGATTGTCTGTGGCTGCACTTGTTCTGTTCGTGGCCACGGCCGCAGGCGTACTTCCCTCGGACAACGCTTCGTCGGGGGTCAAGAAACAACTGGAGGCGCTGACTCCCCAGATCAAGGATCAAGTTCGTGGCGCGTTGTCCTCTGCGGCTGAGAGTGCTGGAGACAGCACTGACGTAAGCGACGGCGCGGACCTCACCGAGAGTCAGGACAAGTGCGCAAAGTCGATGGTGAAGTCAATGAAGGCGGCGGCAGACGAATACTTCACCGAAAATGACGACTCGTACAAAGGCATGACGGTCGAAGACCTCGGCACGATCGACCCGTCCATCACCGAGTCCGGATGCCTCTCGGAAGACCCCGGCATTTGGGTGTTCGGCCCGAAGGTTGACTCGGAAGGCTGTCACGGCAATCCGACTTCGACGGGCTACTGCTTGGTGGCCAAGTCAGAGACCGGAACCCTGTTCGTGGCCGTGATGACGAGTGATGGAGTTCGACTTGGTTGTTCACCGGCAGCCGACAGCGACCTCGATCCTGCCGAATGCTCAAAGGCCGACAGCTTGGACGATTGGTAGCCATGAACTGCCGGGTGTTCACACTTGCGTTCACACCGCGCGGGTAAGTCATCACCGTCAATCGGCCCCAGAAACGCGGAAACCCGCACTAGTGGCGGGTTCCCGGTTCACGCGCCCGAAAGGATTCGAACCTTTGACCTTCGGTTCCGTAGACCGACGCTCTATCCAGCTGAGCTACGGGCGCAGAGTCAGAGAGAGTAGTGCAGCCTTCGTGCAGGTGTCGGCAGGCTTGCCGGGCGGCCGCAGGGCGAGAGCGTCGTCCAACACTATACTTTGTAAAGTAATGGACGTCCCGGCAAGATACAGGCAGGGCGAGAATCGCGGGATCCTGCCCGACACGCTGTCCCTCGGGGCCGCGCATCTCAAGGTGTCGTCGCTGGCGCGGTCGCTTGCCTTCTACGAAGACGTGATCGGCCTGGTGACGGCGGGGCAGGAGGACGGCGTCGCGCGACTCTCCGGCGAGGGCGGCCGCGAGGTGCTTGTGCTGCACGAGCGGCCGGGCGCCACCGCCGTCTCGCGCCACTCCGGCCTCTACCACGTCGCCCTGCTCTATGAGACGCGTCAGCAGCTGGCCGAGGTCGGGCAGCGCATCCAGGGCGCGCGCGTTCCGATCGACGGCGCTTCAGACCACGGCACGCACGAAGCCTTCTATCTGCCGGACCCGGACGGCAACGGTCTCGAGCTCGCCTGGGACCGCGATCCCGAGGTCTGGCCCAACCTCGCCGACTTCACCGCCATCGCGCCGCGCCCGCTCGACATCGGTGGCCTCTTCAACCTCGTCAGCGGCCGTGCGCCGGTGCCGCATGCAGGCTCAGGTCTCACGGTCGGCCACGTCCACCTGCACGTCGCAGACATCGGCGATGCGCTGGCCTTCTATCGCGATGTCGTCGGTTTTGACCTCATCGCCGAGATCGACACGGCGGCCTTCGTCAGCGCCGGCGGCTACCACCATCATCTGGCCTTCAACACCTGGCAAGGTCGCGGCGCGCCCCCGCCGCCGGAGGATGCCGTAGGTCTGCTGTACTGGACGGTCGAACTGCCGTCTCAGAGCGCAGTCGATGCGCTGCGTGGACGCGCCGAGGCCGCCGGGCACGGGGTCGAGGGGGTCGAAGGCGGGATAGAGCTCGTCGACCCGGCCGGAAATCGCATGCGCGTCGTCGTTCCAACCCGCACCTGACCCGTCTCAATGGCCGACAGCCCGAGCAGGGCCGTCAAGCAATCCAGCGCGTTGCTGCGGACTTCGGCAGCGTCAGTCGACCGACGCGGTCCAGCGACGCGCCAACCACCAGTCGGCGACGTAGCCGCCCAGCGGCAGGACTGCTGAGAGCATCAGCAGCGTCGTCTGAGCGACCGTGAAGCGCGCCTTCTCGCGCAGCAGCCACACCTCGGCCACGAAGGCCACGAAGAGCGCGCCGTGGATCGGTCCGAGGATGCCGATCATGTCCTCGTCGCGGTTGATGACGCTGAACCAGATGAGTACGAGGAAGCTCGTCGCCTCGAGCCGGGCGACGATGCGCAGGGCGCGGATTGAGATCACTTCTTCTCCTTGGGGGCGATGCGGATCGGAATCTTGGCCTCGGTGATGACCGTGTCTGCGGTGTCGCGGATGGTCACCACGACGTCGACGTCGAACTTCTCGTCGCCGAACTCGGGAATCGGGTCGAGCACGGCCTCGGCGGTGAGGTTCGTCTCGCCGCGCGTCAGGTAGCGCGCCTCGATGCCCTTGGGGATCCAGCTGTGCGTGGGCGGCACGGTGGCCTCGGCGACCATGCCCATCGCAAACTCCGCGAGGTTGCACATGGCGATGGCGTGAAAGGTGCCGATGTGGTTGTGCACGCGCCAGCTGTTGCGACCGGTGACGACGCTGCGGCCCGGTTCGATCGACTTGACGCGCGCGCCGACCGAGAGGAAGTAGGGGGCCTTGAAGCCGACGCCGAGCGTGAAGAGCCGGTCGCCCAGCGGCTTGGCCGAGAGCTTCTTCCAGAGCTTGAGTGTGGGCGGTACTGGGGTCATTGTGGGCTCATCCTTTTCCCTGCGGGGTCAGGGGGTGTGGGGGATCGGATGAGGCAAGCCCATCCGACCCAACTAACCAGCGGAGAGGGAGGGATTCGAACCCTCGATGGAGCTATAAACCCCATACTCGCTTAGCAGGCGAGTGCGTTCAGCCACTCCGCCACCTCTCCCGGAGAAGTGAGCAGTTTATCCGCGGGCGGATCTACTCCTGCTCAGCCGAAGTCAACTGCGGATCGCGCCTGAAGAACCACCACAGAGCGAGCCCCGGCACGACCAGCGGCAGCCATCCGTAGTCGCGGCCGTAGTAGCTCCAGACGGTGCCGACGTCGAGTGCGTGATCGCTGAAGGTCGTGAGCGTCCCGACCACCAGCACGCCGGCAAGCTCGAAGGCGCAGGCGACTTTGCCGACGCGCACTGCCAGCGCGTCACCGCGCCAGATCGCCCAGCAGGCGATGAGATAGATGCAGGCGGCGATCAACGAGAGGCTGTATGGCAGTGGCGCCTGGTCGAACTTGAAGAGCACCTGATACGTCGAGCGCCCGACGGCCGCGAAGGCCAGCAGGGAGTAGGCCGCAAGCAGCGCGACCTGACCGTCGCCGCGCGGCCGATGTCTGGACTGATCATCCATCGCTGCCGCAACTTACTGCAAGTGTCGATTTAGACTCGTGCGCATGTCTCGAGAGATCCGCAACTGGTCCCGTGTCCAGCGCTTCACCCCGCGCGACTACAGCGAGCCGCAGGACGTCCACACCGTCGCGCGCACGGTCAAGGCCGTGAGTGAGCGCGGCGGAAAGGTGCGCGTGTGCGGAAACCTCCACAGCTTCAGCGAGATCGTCGTCACCGACGACACGTTGATCTCGCTGAGTGCGCTGGGCGGGCTGATCGACGTCGACCGCGATGCCATGCGCGTACGCGTGCGCGGTGGCACCTCGATCTACGACCTCTCGCGCATTCTCGAGGCGCACGGGCTGGCCGTGCCCAACCTCGGTGACATCGATGTGCAGTCGATCACCGGCGCTGCCGCCACCGCCACCCATGGCACCGGGCTTGAGTGGGGCAACGTCTCGGCGCAGATCGTCGCCGCGCAGCTGGTGACCGCGGCAGGCGAGATCATCGAGGTCGACGAGGGCGACATCGACACGCTGAAGGCGCTGCGCGTCTCGTTGGGTGCGCTCGGCGTGGTGACCGAGGTCACGCTGCAGTGTGTGCCGTCCTTCCGGCTCGACCGCCTCGACACCCCGGCGCCGCTGAGCGAGACGATCGAGCAGGCCGATGCCCTGGCTCGCGAGTTCGACCACTTCGAGTTCTACGTCCTGCCCTATGCCGACGTCGCCCTGCAGAAGCGCATCGACCGCTCCGAGGCCCCGGCCCGGCCGCTGCCGCGCAGCAAGCAGTTTGTCAGCGACGTCCTCGTCGAGAACGTCGCCTTCGGTTCGCTGATCAAGATCGGCAACGCCTTCCCCGGCGCGATCCCACCGATCGCGCGAGGCATCACAAAGCTGTTCTCGCCCGAGCGCCGGCTCGACCGCTCCTACGAGGCCTTCTCGACGGTGCGCATCGTGCGCTTCCACGAGATGGAGTACGCCATTCCGCGTGAGCATCTGGGCTCAGCCGTGAGCGACGTGATGCAGATGATCGAGCGCGAGAAGCTGCCGATCAACTTCCCGATCGAGGTGCGCGTCGGCCGCGCCGACCACGAGAGCTATCTCTCGACCTCGGCCGCGCGCGAGACCTGTTACATCTCCGTGCACACGGCCAAGGGCATGCCGTGGGAGAACTACTTCCGCGCAGTCGAGGAGATCATGGACGGCTACGAGGGCCGCCCGCACTGGGGAAAGTTCAACTGGCAGACGGCCGAGAAGCTTGCGCCGCGCTATCCCGAGTGGGAGGCCTTCCAAGCTGTGCGTCGCCGTCTCGACCCCGACGGCGTCTTCACCAACGACTACGTCGAGCGCGTGCTGGGTCCGTGTTGACGGCGCAGGCTGGTTGACGGCGCAGGCTGGCTGAGGCCGCCCGGATCAGAGGAAGGCGTGGCCTTCGCCGCGGTAGGTCGGGACCTCGTCGACGATCTCGCCGCCCTCGACCAGCAGCAGTGAATTGAAGCGCTCGCAGAGCTCGCCGGCCTTGGTGTGGCGCATGTAGACGCGGTCGCCGACGTCGAGGTGCTCAGCTGCGCGACCGAGCAGCGGCGTCTGCACCTCGCCGGCGCCTTCGTTCGCGTCGTACCGCAGCCCCTCCGGCAGGTAGGGCGTGGGCATGCGGTCCTTGGCGCCGACGCCACTGGCGAGGTAGCCGCCACCCATGGCGGTGGCGACACCTGCGGCCGGCTTGCGCACGATCGGCAACGCAAAGATGGCGGCCGGCTCGAGCTTGAAGGAGGTGTAGGTGTCAAACAGCGTCGGCGCGAAGAACCCCGAGCCGGCGGCGATGTCGGTCACGGCCTCCTCACGACTGGTGGTGTGCAGGCTGCCGGTGCCGCCGCC
>JBIQMF010000005.1:0-16629 GCA_044463545.1 Solirubrobacterales bacterium | reverse complement strand
TGCGGGAGATCTTCCTGGAGGTAGGGTCTGCCGGCCGCAGGGGGGTGTTCCGGCTTGTGGCGGCTCGGGGCGCGGGGGTTTGGGCTCTGGTTCTTGGGCGGGCTGGATCACGCGGCAGGCTTCAGCTGCGCCGACGGTAGGCTGACCGCCCGATGCAGGCACGCGCCGCGACACTCTCTGCGCTGATCGCGCTCGTCGCCGCGCTGGCGCTGTCCGCTTGCGGTGGGTCGCCGCAGGAGCCCGAGCTCACGATCGCCTTCACTGCACCGGACGGCGGTCCGCTGAAGGCGCGTGCGGACGACATGCGGCGCGCCGCCCAGCTCAACCTCGACGCCATCGATGCGCGTGCGGCTGGACACCGTCTGAAGCTCGTGATCGGCCCCTATCCCGGCGCGGTGGCCGCCATCAGGGCGCCGGGGGCTGGCGGGTCGCAGGCCCGCGGTCAGCTCGAGATCCGCCTCGATGCGCCGCGGCAGCGCTCGACGACTCCGCCGCCGCGCGCGCAGCGGTTGCGACGTCCGCGCATCTGGCTGGTGCCTCCGCAGGCCACCGCGCGGCGCGTCACGGGCGAGTATGCAGCCTCCGGTGCCGACGGCGCGCGCACGGCCGTGGCCGATGGTCCCGCTGCGCCCGGCACGCCGGCCGGTCGCTACGTGACGGCCGCGCTCAGTCGTGACGTTCTGCCACCGGCCGGCGGGGCGTTCTTCGCCAAGTTCAATGACAAGTTCGACCGCGCGCCGGACCGTTGGGCGATCTACGCCTACGAGGCCGTCGGTCTCATCGTCGACGCGCTGCACAAGCTGCAGGCCGAGGGCACCGCGGTGGATCGTGAGACGCTCGCCAGTCGGACGCTCACGATCCGCAACCGCTTCAGCCCGCTCGGCCACTACGACGTGCTGCCCAGCGGCCAGAGCACGCTGTATCTCTTTCAGGCGCGCGGCGCAGGCGCCCCACAGGGGCCGGGCTCGCTGATCGAGGCGCTGCGCTGAGCTGTCAGCCGGTGACGGCCGGCAGATCCATCGTCGGCGCCTGGTCCTCTTCGATGTCGTGGGCGACGCCGCTGCGGGCGGCCTCGTCCTTGACGGCCTCGGCAACACGGATGGCGACATCGCGGTTGAAGACGCTGGGGATGATGTAGTCCTCACTCATCTCGGTCTCGGGCACGCAGTCGGCGATGCCGCGGGCCGCGGCCATCTTCATCTCGTCGGTGATCTTGCTGGCGCGCGCGTCCATGGCACCGCGGAAGATGCCGGGGAAGCAGAGCACGTTGTTGATCTGGTTGGGATAGTCGCTGCGGCCGGTTGCCATGATGCGCACGTAGGGGGCAGCCTCCTCGGGCATCACCTCGGGCGTCGGGTTGGCCATCGCAAAGACGATCGGGTCGGGATTCATCCGCGCCAGCGACTTGGCCTCGATCACACCGGGGCCCGAGAGCCCGACGAGCAGGTCGGTGCCCTCGATCACCTCGTTGGGTCCGCCCAGGCGCTTCTCCTTGTTGGTGTGCTCGGCGTACCACTGCTTGACCGGGTCGAGTTCGTCGAAGTCGTCACGCGTCGTCGAGAGGGCGCCCTTGCGGTCGCAGCCGATGATGTCGGCGACGCCTGCGTCCTCGAGCATCTCGGTGACGGCGATGCCGGCGGCGCCGAGGCCCAGCATCAGCACGCGCATTTCGGAGATCGGCTTGCCGATGACCTTCGAAGCGTTGAGCAGCGCGGCGATCGCGACGACGGCGGTGCCGTGCTGGTCGTCGTGGAAGACGGGGATGTCGAGCGACTCCTTGAGCCGACGCTCGATCTCAAAGCAGCGTGGCGAGGAGATGTCCTCGAGGTTGATGCCACCGAATGTCGGCGCCATCAGTTCGACGGCGCGCACGATCTCGTCGGGATCCTTGGTGTCGAGGCAGATCGGGAAGGCGTCGACCTGGGCGAACTCTTTGAAGAGCATGGCCTTGCCCTCCATCACCGGCATCGCCGCCTCCGGCCCGATGTCGCCCAGACCCAGCACGGCCGTGCCGTCGGAGACGACGGCCACGGTGTTGGACTTGATCGTGTATTTGTAGGCCTTCTCGACGTTCTCGTGGATGGCCATGCAGACGCGGGCCACGCCCGGGGTGTAGGCCATCGAGAGGTCGTCGCGTGTCTTCAGCGGGTGCTTGTTGAACTGACCGATCTTGCCGCCCTGATGCATGTCGAATGTGCGGTCGGTCGTCTCGAGCAGGCGGCAGCCCCGGATCTCGAGCAGCCCGGCGATGATCTGGCGGTAGTGGTCCTGGTTGCGAGCGCTGACGACGATGTCGCGCACCGTCATGTCGTCCTGCGAGCCGGTGATGTCGATCGCCGTGATCTCTCCTCCGGCCTTGCTGATCGCGCCGGTAACGCGCGGAAGCGTCCCCTCACGGTTGTCGATCGCGACGGAGAGGGTGATGCTGTATGAGGCTGAAGGGGAGGGCGTCGTTGCCACGGTTTTTCTCTTTCTCTGCGGGGTCTTTCTCGATCTTATGCACGCACGTGCGATTACCTGCGCACTTTTTGCGCCGGAAGTGAAAGCGGCCGTCGGTGGTTGAACCGATCGGCCTAGAGGAGTACTACGAGCAGAACAGCAGCGGCGCACACGGGGGTGCTGCCGGAGGTGTGGGTCGCTGCGTTCATGTGTGCATCGTACACACCGGCCGAAAACTGGGTGGCAGAAGCTGACGTTCAGGCAGCAGGCGCACGCGCCGCGCGCCAGACGCACCACACGTAGATCGACCCCAGTACGACGAGTATCGCCCACTGGACGCCGACGGCGATCGAGCCGCCCCCGGTGACGATGCTGATGGCGACCAGCGACGTCGCCACGGCGCCCAGCGCCAGCCAGCGACTGCGGCCGCCGAGCGTCCATGCCGACCAGACGAGCAGGGCGAGCGCCGTAGCCCCGCCAGCCAGGTGCAGCGCGACCCAGGCGCCCGAAAGGTCGAGCAGGGGCGGGAGTACCGCACAGATCGGTGCGAGCGTCACCACCGCGATGAGGGTTCGTCCGCGAGCCATCGCGCGGCAGGCTACCCGTGGTCACCGGCGCTGCCCGTAGGATGCCCGGCGTGACACCCGCAGCTTCCGACCGCAAGCTCTACCTGCTCGACGGCAACTCGCTGGCCTACCGGGCCTTCTTCGCGCTGCCGGACACCTTCGTCAACTCGAAGGGCATGCCGACCGGCGCGCTCTTCGGCCTGGCCAACATGTGGCTGAAGATCATCGAAGACGCCGAAGACGGCCGCGGCGGACACGGCTCACCGGCCGTGATCGCCGTCTGGGACGCCGGCCTCTCGGGCCGCGGCGAGATGTACGAGCCCTACAAGGCCCAGCGCGACGCCAAGCCCGATGCATTGCGCGAGCAGTGGCCGCACTTCTATCCGCTGGCCGAGGCCTTCGGCTTCTGCAACGTGCGCGTAGACGGCTGGGAGGCCGACGACGTGATCGCTTCGATCGCCGAGATCGCCAAGCACCAGGGCCGCGAGGTTGTTGTCGTGACCGGTGACCGCGACTCCTTCCAGCTCGTCGACGACGAGCACGGCCCGGTCACGATCATGGCCACCGGTCGCGGCATCACCGACACGAAGATCTACGACGAGACGGCAGTCGAGGAGCGCTACGGCATCCCGCCGCGCCTCGTGCCGGACTTCATCGGTCTCAAGGGCGACACCTCCGACAACATCCCCGGCGTGCCCGGTATCGGCGAGAAGACGGCGATGCAACTGCTGCAGGAGTTCGGCGGCCTCGAAGAGGTGCTGGCCAACATCGACAAGATCTCCGGCGCCAAACGCAAGGAGAACCTCACCAACAACGCCGATCTTGCGCGCATCTCGCGCGATCTGGCGACGATGCACCGCGACATCGAGATCCCCAATCTCGACATCGACGCTGTCTACGACCTCAAGCTCGACCCACGCGCCCTGCGTGATGCGCTGCGCGAGAATGACCTGCGCGAGCCGCTGCGCCGCGTCGAGCGGATGTTCGCCGCCGGGATCGAGGACGCCACGCACCCGCCGCTCGAAGGCGACGCCGATGAGCCGACGGGTCCGGCGCGCACGCTCGAACTCGTGCAGGCCGCGCCGGCCGACCTGAAGAAGCTCGCGGCCGATCCGGCGACGTTCTTCGTGCGCCGCGCAGACGAGGCTCCCGACGGCCCGGCTGAGTCGTTGATGGAGGACGCCGCAAAGCAGTCTGCCGGCGAGGGAGTGCACTTCGCCGTGAGCGGCAAGGACGGCAAGGTGCTGGTCGGCGAGGCCGCATCGACCGACGACTTCTTCGCGGCGATCGAAGGCCGTGCGGTGGTCACCCATGACCTCAAGTCGCAACTGCAGAAGTGCAGCGCGCGCGTCCCGAAGATCGCCCACGACACGCGCATCGCCGCCTACCTGATCGACTCTGCCAGACGCCAGTACGACATCCGTGAGATGGCGATCGAACTGGGCATTGCTGCCGCGGCTGTTCCCGAGGGGGCCGCGGATCCGGCGCTGGTCGATCTGGCCACCCTGGTCGATCTGGCCACGCAGATCGCCGAGCGCCAGGGGCAGCAGCTCGACGAGCTGGGCCTGCGCAAGCTCAGCGACGGGGTCGAGCTGCCGCTGGTCTCGGTGCTCGTGGAGATCGAGCGCAACGGTCTCAAGCTTGACGTTGATGCTCTGGCCAAGGCCGCAGAAGGCTTCGAGGACGAGATCGACCAGCTCGAGAAGGACATCTACGAGCTGGCCGGTCGCGAGTTCACGATCGGCTCGCCCAAGCAGCTTGGCCCGATCCTCTTCGAGGAGCTCGGCCTGCCGCACGGCCGCAAGGGCAAGACCGGCTTCAGCACCGACGCGCGCGTGCTGGCCGACCTGCGCGACAAGCACCCGATCATCGAGAAGATCGAGCGCTGGCGCGAGCTGACGAAGCTCAAGAGCACCTACGTCGACTCACTGCCGAAGGACGTCTCGACCGTCGACGGGCGCATCCACACGACGCTCGACCAGACGCGCGCGGCCACGGGCCGGCTCTCGTCGACGAATCCGAACCTGCAGAACATCCCCGTGCGCACGCCGCTGGGGGCGAAGATCCGCGAGTGCTTCGTGGCCGAGCCCGGCATGTTGCTGACGAGCGCCGACTACTCGCAGGTCGAGTTGCGCGTGCTGGCCCAGGTCGCGGGCGACGAGGTGCTCAAGGCGATTTTCCGCAAGGGCGAGGACGTCCACACCGAGACGGCCGCCGCGATCTTCGGCGTCGACCCGTCCGAGGTCGACCACAGCACACGCGACCGCGCCAAGGCAGTCAACTTCGGGATCATCTACGGGCTCTCGGCCTTCGGGCTCAGCGACCGCCTGAAGATCCCGCGCGATGAGGCCGCCGAGTTCATCAAGCGATACCTCGAGCGCTTTGAGGGCGTGCGCACGTTCATGGACGAGGTCAAGCAGCAGGCCAAGCGTGACGGCTACGTCACGACCCTGATGGGGCGCAGACGGGCAATCCCCGAGATCAATTCCTCGCAGGCGCAGACACGCCAATTGGGCGAGCGCCTGGCCGTCAACACCGTGGTGCAGGGCACGGCCGCCGACATCATCAAGCAGGCGATGATCGATGTCTCGGCGGCGCTGGCGGATTCCGGGCTTGCGTCGAAGCTCGTGATGCAGATCCACGACGAACTGCTCTTTGAGGGGCCGGAGCCCGAGGCGGCGGCGGTCGCCGAGCTGGCCGAGCGCGTGATGGTCGACGCCTTCGAGCTCGACCCGCCGCTCGAGGTCTCGGTCGGGGCCGGGCCCAACTGGCTGGCGGCCAAGTAGCCATGGGACGGGCGCTGGCGCTGCTTCTGACGGCCGGCGCCGGTGTGCTGGTGGCTACGCAGGCGCCGATCAACGGGCACCTCGGAGAGCACGTCGGCCGTCTGCAGGCCGCCTTCATCTCATTCCTGGTCGGCACGGTGTTCCTCTTCGTGCTGCTGCTCCTGCTCGACGGGGGCTTCCCGAAGGGGTCGGGGGTGGGTGAGCTGCCGCTGACCTACTTTGCCGGCGGTCTGCTCGGGGCCGGCTACGTCGTCACCGCAATCATCACCGTGAAGGTGCTCGGGGCCGGCGGGATCACGGCGGCCACGATCACGGGCCAGCTGACGGCGGCCGTCCTGATCGACCAGTTCGGTGCCTTCGGCCTCGACCGGCATCCCGTCACCTGGCAGCGCCTGGCGGGACTGCTGCTCCTGGGGCTGGGCACCTGGCTGGTGGTCTCCGGACGACGATGAACCTCGACGTCCGCACGGCGAGCCGGCGCACCGAGGCAGCGCTTGCGGCGATCGACGCCCGCGACGACCAGTTGCACGCCTTCACCGAGGTCTTCGCCGACGCTGCCCGCGCGCGGGCGAAGGAACTCGACGAGCAACTTCTGCGTGGCGAGGCCGCCGGCCCACTGCACGGCATGCCGGTCTCGGTCAAAGACCTCTTTCCCGTCGCGGGCTCGCTGACGCGCGCCGGCTCGTCGGCGCTGGCCCGCGCTGAACGCGCGGACGCGGTGGCCGTCGCGCGTCTGCGCGCTGCCGGCGCCGTGATCATCGGCAAGACGGCGATGCACGAGTTCGCCATGGGCGTGGTCACGCCGGGCACGAGCAACCCGCATGACCCCGCACGCATCGCCGGTGGATCCTCGGGCGGCGCGGCCGTCGCGGTGGCGGCCGGGATGGGCGAGGGGGCGCTGGGCAGTGACACGCGCGGTTCGATCCGCATTCCGGCTGCGCTCTGCGGCGTCGTCGGCCTCAAGCCCACCTTCGGTGCGGTGCCGATCGAGGATGCAGTTCCGCTCTCGTGGTCGCTCGACCACGGCGGTCCGCTTGCGGCCGATGTCGACACTGCGGCGGCACTCTATGCCGCGCTCTCCGGCACTGCACCGGCCGCCCGGCCGCCAGTCGGTGCAGCGCGGCTGCGCGCAGGGGTCGCGCGCGCGGCCTTCGAGGGGGCCGAGGTCGAGGTACAGCGCTGTCTCGAGGGCGCGCTCGGCGCGCTGGCAGCGGCCGGCGTGGATCTGGCCGACGCTGCGCGACCGGATGCCGCAGACTTCGACGCCGCCAACGAGCAGAGCATTCTTGTCAGCCGACCCGAGGCCGTCGCCTTCCACCGCTCGCTGGGGCTTGACCGCGGCAATTACACGCAGGATGTACGCGACCAGCTGGCGGCCGCCGAAGCGATCTCGGCGGCCGATCACGTCGCGGCCCAGCGCCTGCGGGCGAGCCTGCGCCGGGAGCTGACGGCGGCATTCTCGGACTTCGACGTGCTGCTCATGCCGACCGTCGCCGTCGTTGCCCCGCCGCACGCGGGCGCGCTCGAACACTCCCGTCGGCTGACGCGCAACGTCGCGCTGTGGAGCTTCGTCGGCTTCCCGGCCCTGAGCGTCCCCTGCGGGAGCGGCGGGGGTGGCCTGCCGGTCGGGTTGCAGATCGTCGCAAGGCCGCATCAGGAGGCGCTTCTGCTTGATTTCGGCAGGCTCGCCGAAAGCGCGCTCCGCTGATACCTTTAGTGGTCCTGCAGCAAGCCTGCAGGTGTCCTGCAAATCCACCTACAAGTTAGAAGTTTTTTCGTGTCAACCACCCTTACCGATTCGCCGGCGCCCGACCAGTCCACAGCTCCCGAGAGCAGCGCCGCAGCCGAATCCACTCCGCCCGCCAACGTCGTCCCCGGATCGGACGGTCTGCTGCTCGAGATCGACGGCAAGATCGTCCCCAACTACGAGGCGACGCTCGTGCAGTTCGAGGACGGCGACGTCGTCCAGGGCACCGTCGTGCGCATCGACCGCGATGAAGTGCTCGTGGACATCGGTTACAAGTCCGAGGGCGTGATCCCCTCCAACGAGCTGTCGATCCGCAAGAACGTCAACCCGGCCGACGAGGTCTCGCTCGGCGAAGAGGTCGACGCACTCGTTGTGACCAAGGAGGACGCCGACGGCCGCCTCGTGCTGAGCAAGAAGCGGGCCAAGTTCGAGAAGGCGTGGCGCAAGATCGAAGAGGCCGCCGAGTCCGGCGAGCCGGTCGAGGGCACCGTGATCGAGGTCGTCAAGGGCGGCCTCATCATCGACCTCGGTATCCGTGGCTTCCTGCCGGCGTCGCTGGTTGACATCCGCCGCGTGCAGGACCTCGAGGAGTTCCGCGCCCAGACGGTGCGCTGCAAGGTGATCGAGCTCAACCGCTCGCGCAACAACGTCGTGCTCAGCCGTCGCGCCATCCTCGAGGAGGAGCGTCGCGAGGTGCGTCAGCAGATCATCGGTTCGCTCGAGCGCGGCAGCGTCGTCGAGGGCGCCATCAGCAACATCGTCGACTTCGGTGCCTTCGTCGACCTCGACGGCATCGACGGCCTCATCCACATCTCCGAGCTCTCCTGGAGCCACGTCAACCACCCCAACGAAGTGGTTGCCATCGGCGATGTCGTGAAGGTCAAGGTGCTCGACATCGACCACGACCGTCAGCGCATCTCGCTGGGCCTCAAGCAGACGCAGGAGGACCCGTGGCAGAAGGTCATCGACACGCACCACATCGGCGACGTGCTCGAGGGCGCGGTCACAAAGATCGTCTCCTTCGGTGCATTTGTCGAGATCTACAACGGCGTCGAAGGACTCGTGCACATCTCCGAGCTCTCTGACCAGCACGTCGAAAATCCGCGGCAGGTGCTCAACGAGGGCGACGTCGTGCGCGTGCGCATCCTCGAGATCGACACCGAGCGCCGTCGTCTCTCGCTCTCGGCCAAGCAGGTCGACGGTCAGAGCCTCGTGCCGGCCGAGCTGGGCGAGGACGGCGAGGTGATCGTGCCGAAGGACCCGGGTGCCGCCGACGCCATCGCAGAGGCGCTGGGCGAGCTCGACCTCGGCGGTTCGGACGACGAGTCCGAGGCCGAGGCAGAACCTGCAGCCGAGGCAGCGCCTGAGGCCGAAGCAGAGCCTACGGCTGAAGCAGAGCCCGAGGCGGCAGTCGAGGCTGACGACGCCGAAGCCTCGGCCGATTCCGACTCCGAGGCCGAGGGCGACGCTGCCGCGGCCGAGGGCGACGAGCCCGCCGCCGAGTAGCGCAGGCATGGCAGCTTTGTTTGTTGGCTTGACCGGCGGCATCGCCGCCGGCAAGTCGACAGTGCTCGGTCTGCTCGAAGCGGCAGGCGTGCCGACCTTCTCGGCCGATCGCGCCGTCCACGAGGTCTACGAGGACCCGGAGGTGATCGCGCTCGTCGCCGAGCGGTTGGGGGACGAAGTTGTGGTCGACGGCGCCGTCGACCGCGAGGCCGTGGCGGCCGCGGTATTCGCTGATCCCGCGGCGCGTTCGTGGCTCGAACAGTTGACCTGGCCGCGCGTGGGGCAGAGGATTCTCGACTTTCGCAAGCGCCATGAGGACGCAGTGCCCCAGCCACAGATCATTGTGGTCGAGGTGCCACTGCTCTTTGAGGCCGGGATGGACCAGGCCTTCGACAAGACCGTCGCGGTGGTCGCCGAGCGGGGCGAGCGCATCGAGCGCGCGCGCCAACGCGGCGACGTAGAGATCGAAGCGCGTGAGGAGCGTCAGATGCCGCAGGCCGAGAAGGCCGAGCGCGCGGACGTCGTGATCCACAACGACGGCACGCTCGAGGACCTGCGCAGACAGGTCGAGGAGCTGCCACAGAAGCTCGGCGCCGCCTGAACGTCGCGCGCGACGCCGCGGGGTCACATCTCTTGAGCAAGCCATTCGGGGCAGGGTGTTTGGCACAATCTCGCGATGGGTTCTCGGTCGACCAGAGGCGCGGCGAAGCCGACTCGCCGGCAGCGGCGTGCGCTCAAGAATGCGCAGCGGCAGGCGCGACGTGACGCGGCGTCAAAGCGCCGCCGGGCGGCCGCGGTACTCCTGCTGCTCGCGCTTGTGGCCGGGCTCGGCTACGTCGTCTACCGCACGGT
Organism: Solirubrobacterales bacterium; assembly: GCA_044463545.1. Taxonomy (GTDB): domain Bacteria; phylum Actinomycetota; class Thermoleophilia; order Solirubrobacterales; family JACPNS01; genus JACPNS01. Next base: position 6,733 of record JBIQMF010000005.1, on the reverse strand, counting down.
CGACAAGGGATATCGCGAGCTGGCGCTGCCGCTGCGACACGACGACATCATCCGCCAGCAGGCCGACGCCAAGGAGCTCGACGCCGCGTTGATCGCGGCGGTGATCTACCAGGAGTCGCGCTTCCGCCCGCGCGAATCTCATGCCGGGGCGCTCGGCCTCATGCAGCTGATGCCGGACACGGCGCACTTCATCGCCCAGAAGACCGGCGGCACGAAGTTCACGACCGAGGATCTGGCGACGCCGCAGATCAACATCCAGTACGGGGCCTGGTACCTGCGCTGGCTGCTGCGCCACTTCGACGACGACGAGATGACCGCGCTTGCCGCGTACAACGCCGGAATCGGAAATGTCGAGGAATGGCTGCGCGAGCGCGGTCAGACGCACCTCACGGATGCGGACCAGATCCCCTTCCCGGAGACGCGCCACTACGTGCAGAACGTGCTCGACTCGCGCGACGCCTACGCCGCCACCTATGCGGCCGAGCTGGGGCTCGGCTGAAGCGTCCGGCGACGTACTCTCACCCTGTGAGCGACAGCGACCAGAGACAGTTCGTCCTCACCAGCGAGTACCGCCCGACCGCCGACCAGCCGAAGGCGCGCGACGAGCTGGTGGAGGGCCTGCGCGCCGGCGAGCGCTTCCAGACGCTGCTGGGCGCGACGGGCACGGGCAAGACCTTCACGATGGCGACCGTGATCGAGCAGATCCAGAAGCCGACGCTCGTGATCGCGCACAACAAGACGCTGGCGGCGCAGCTCTGCAGCGAGTTGCGCGAGTTCTTCCCCGACAACGCCGTCGAGTACTTCGTCAGCTACTACGACTACTACCAGCCCGAGGCCTACGTCCCCAGTCGCGACCTCTTCATCGACAAGGACTCGCAGGTCAACGAGGAGATCGACCGCCTGCGCCACGCCGCCACGGCCGCGCTCTTCACGCGCCGCGACACGATCGTGGTGGCCAGCGTCTCCTGCATCTACGGACTCGGCTCGCCCGATGCCTACGAACAGTCGCACCTGCTGTTCTCGGTCGGCGAGGAGATTCCGCGCGAGGGTGTGCTCGAAAAGCTCGTGGGGATGATGTATCGGCGCAACGACACCGTGCTCGAGCGCGGCAGCTTCCGCGTGCGCGGCGACACCGTCGAACTCTTTCCGGCCTACGCGGACTCGGCCTACCGCATCGAGCTCTTCGGCGACGAGATCGAGAAGATCGAGCGCTTCGACCCGCTGACGGGAGAGCACTTCGGCGAGCTCGCGTACGTGTCGCTGTGGCCGGCCACGCACTACGCGACGAGCCACGACACGATCGAGCGCGCACTGGCAACGATCGGGGCCGAACTCACCGAGCGCCTGGCCGAGCTTGAAGGCCAGGGAAAGCTGCTCGAGGCCCAGCGGCTGAAGCAGCGCACGCGCTACGACATGGAGATGTTGCGCGAACTGGGCTTCACGAGCGGGATCGAGAACTACTCGCGCCACCTCGATGGACGCCTGCCCGGCGAGCGTCCCTTCTGTCTGCTCGACTACTTCCCCGACGATTTCGTGACGATCATCGACGAGTCGCACCAGACGGTGCCGCAACTGGGCGCCATGTACAAGGGCGACCGGGCGCGCAAGGAGACGCTGGTCGACTACGGCTTCAGGCTGCCCAGCGCGCTCGACAACCGGCCGCAGACCTTCGATGAGTTTCTCGAGATCGTCGACCAGGTGGTCTTTGTCTCGGCCACCCCGGGTGAGTTCGAGGTCAACCACTCGGCGCGTATCGCCGAGCAGATCGTGCGGCCGACCGGCGTCGTCGACCCGCAGATCGAGATCCGCCCGACGCGCAACCAGGTCGACGACCTGATGAACGAGGTCAAGCGTCGCGTCGATGAGGACCAGCGCACGCTGGTCACGACGCTGACGAAGAAGCAGGCCGAGGACCTCACCGAGTATCTGCTCGAATACGGACTCAAGGTGCGCTATCTGCACTCCGACGTCGAGACGCTCGAGCGCATCGAGATCATCCGCGACCTGCGCCTCGGTGTCTTCGACGTGCTCGTCGGCGTGAACCTCCTGCGCGAAGGTCTGGACATGCCCGAGGTCGCGCTTGTCGGCATCCTCGACGCCGACAAGGAGGGCTTCCTGCGCGGTGAGACCGCGCTGCTGCAGACCGTCGGCCGAGCCGCACGCAACGTCCACGGCCACGTGATCATGTATGCCGACCGCCAGACGGCGGCGATGCAGAAGACGATCACGGAGACCGACCGCAGGCGCGAGATCCAGACGACCTACAACGAGCAGCACGGCATCACGCCGGCCACCGTGGCCAAGCGTGTCGGGGCGCTGGCCGACATGGTGCCGACGGGCTCGAAGCTGCCGACCAGCCGCAAGGCGCAGAAGGCAGAGCGCGCGCGCGAGCTGGCGGCGATGAGCGCCGACGAGCTGCACGACAAGATCGCCGAGCTCGAGGAAGAGATGCTCTACGAAGCCGAAGAGCTGCACTTCGAGCGCGCAGCAGAGCTGCGCGACGAGATCAAAGAACTCGAAGCCCAGCTCTGAGCGGACGCGGATCTGCCTGCGCCCCAAGGGGCCCGCGGGCGCCGGCTGCTGCGCGCGGGCACCGAAGCTGTTGCAGTGGCGAAGGCGCTGCGGTGGCGACGGGGTCAACAAAAAGGCCCCGCCGAGCGCGGGGCCTTTTTGTCACTGCTTTCAGAGCGAGACCGGAGATTCAGTTTGTTTCGGCGGGCTGCTCCACTTGCGTGGATGGGAGGGTGCAGCCTGCGTCACTCCCCACGAGGTTCCGATATCGTTATCAATATGAAAACTATATCGCTCGCGGTGTCGGAAAAACACTATGAGTTGTTCCGCCAGCGCGCCAAGGCGGAGAACCGTTCGATCGCAAGCCTGATCAGGGATGCAATGGCCGACTACCTCGTCGAACAGGGCCCTCGTCGGGGGGCCGGCAGGGCCGCCGACGGCGCCCTCGAAGGCCTCATTCCGGGTCCCGGTCGATATCGGATATATGCAGAAGTGGATGAGGTCTGACGGCGCCTGACCCGGGCCACCGCCTGCGCCAGGCACTATGCGCGCAGCTACCCAGAACTCCGCTCGTCCAGACGGGGCAGCACCGCAGCGATCCGCCAGGGCGTGTGTTTATATGCCCGACTCATGGCTCTCCCCCAGAGAACCCCAGCACGGCCTGCGTCGGCGCTGTCCATTGCCCTCGTCGCCGTCCTGGCGATCGCTCTGGCGCTGCTGTGGTTGCCTGCGCAGTCGCGCGCGGCAGACGACTCCGTGGCGGGTTCTGCACACCCTGATTCGGCGGAGCTCAAGGAACTGCCGGATCTCCTGCTCACGCCCTGGCTCTCATCGCAGACCAGGCACGGCAACTTCAAGCGCCCTTCGGGTACGCCGCTCAACGACGGCTACGCCAACGCCGGAATCGCATACGCCATGCTGCTCGAGGCCGCCCGCAGTGGCGACGAGCGCTACTTCAACTCGGCGATGCGCGCCTTCAGCTGGATCACGCGCACGCGCTATCCGATGTTCGGCGTCTTCTACCAGATGTTCTCCGCGTCGGCCTACAACCTGGCGCGCGAGAAGTTCGCACGGCGCAGCGCCTTCAGAAAGATTCGTCACCGCTGGGCCAACCAGTTGCGGCGCTTCCCGTACCAGAGCAGGCGCCGCGTGCTGGGTTCCTCCTACCGCTACAACAAGGACATCGTCGAGGCCGTACAGGTGATCGAGCTCTACCGCAGCGGCCTGCGCGGCAACTCGCGCACCGCCATCCTGCGTGACCGTCGTACGGCGCTCAAGCGCGCGGTCAGATTGATGAACGTCTGGATACCGCGCGCCGCCGCCAGGTACAGCCTCAACGTCAACGGCGCCCAGGGTTGGCCCTTCCGCACGGGGGTGGCCATGGTCAGCGACCCGCCCAACAATCCGCCCGCCTACAACGCATTCTCGGCCGGCCTCTACGCGCGCGCCTACTCGCGTATGCCGATCGTCGAGCGCACCGAGCGCATGCGGACGACCGCCGAGTCGATGATCGACGGCGTGATCGCGCGCGCTGCACCCGACGGCGACATCGCATTCGACGGTCGCTCACAGGAGCAGGCGTGGGCGCTCTCCTCGGCCGCCTACGCGGCCTGGAACGCATCGACTTTCGAGGTCGGCGCGCTGCGCACGATCCACCTCGCCTTTGCGCGGCGCGTGGTCAGCCGGCTCGAGAACGTCCACGTCACGCCCAAGTCGTCCTTCGGCTTCGTGTTGACGCCGGCCGCCGGCTGCTGCGACAAGCGTGACAAGCCGCCGGGCCAGGACCACTACTACGACGTCGGCAAGTATTCGGGCCTGACCGCGCTGACGATGGGGTGGGCCATCGCCGAACGTCCTGGCGACTGGAGTGAAGGCAGCGACGTGCTGCCGACCGACCGCGTGTCGAACCTCAACTTCGGCAAGGGCACCGGGCGCTTCTACCAGCACCGCGGCGAGAGTGTCTACTGGTTCCTGCGCCAGCAGAGCGACTTCTGGGACGCCCGTGCCGACATGGGCGTGGCGGTGCTGAAGGTGCGTCGCGCCGACGGCACCTGGGTCGACGCCGTCCCGCCGCGTCCCTACACGGGCGGGCACCACCGTCCGGCAGACCCTGCCGCTCCGTGTCTTGTCTACCGCAGCGGCTGTGCCTACCTCGAGCTGACGTCGGGACGCCTGCAGGCGCCCGGCTACCGCTACACGGCCCGCTGGCGTACGCCCCGCGGCACACTGGTGCGCCGTGGCAGCGCGCTCGTCACGCCGACAGCGACGGGGCTCACGCTGTCGTGGTCGTCGCGCGCAGCCGACAAGTATCAGCTCGACACCTTCCTCGCCGGACCATCCTGCAGCGGGGGCGCCGCCAGCACCAGTTCCGTCACGATCACCCTCAGCGGCGGCCCGGCCTGCCAGGTGATGAAGACGCGCTACGCCGGGGGCGCCCGCACAAACCTGCGCAAGGCGCGAATCCGGACGCGCGCCGGCGCCAGCACGACGACGGCCACCTACGCGGCTCGCTAGAGAGCTCCTCGCAACCTGCGAACATCTGTTCGATCCGGACGGCGTGGTAGACACCACTCGTACGCTCAACTGATGGCAGCCTCAAAGACAGACAGCTCCGCGCCGCCCGCACCGGCCGACGGCACCGCCGCCCGCCGCGGTCAGGGCACCGCATTCAGCGACCGCATGGTCGTCTCGGGTGCGCGCGAGCACAACCTCAAGGACATCTCGATCGAGCTGCCGCGCGACGCACTGATCGTGATCACGGGGCTCTCGGGGAGCGGCAAGTCCTCGCTGGCCTTCGACACGATCTACGCCGAGGGGCAACGCCGCTACGTCGAGTCGTTGTCGGCCTATGCGCGCCAGTTCCTGGGGCTGATGGAGAAGCCCGACGTCGACTCGATCGAAGGGTTGTCACCGGCGATCTCGATCGACCAGAAGACGAGTTCACGCAACCCGCGCAGCACCGTCGGCACGGTGACCGAGATCTACGACTACCTGCGTCTGTTGTGGGCGCGCGTCGGGCACCCGTTCTGCCACAACTGCGGCGAGCCGATCGAGGCGCAGTCGGCCGAACAGATCATCGACCGCGTGCTGGAGCTCGAGGTCGGTACAAAGTTCCTCGTGCTGGCGCCGATCGTTCGTGGGCGCAAGGGCGAGTACGCCAAGGTCTTCGACCAGTTGCGCGACGACGGCTTCGTGCGGGTCAAGGTCGACGGCGAGATCCGCAGACTCGACGACGCCGAGCCGATCGAACTCGACAAGAAGTACAAGCACGACATCGCCGTGGTCGTCGACCGCCTGACGATGCGCGAGGACCTGCGCAAGCGGCTGGCCGACTCGATCGAGACTGCGGTCGGGCTGGCCGACGGCCTGGTCGAGATCGAAACTGTCGGGGAGCAGCCTGAGAGCCACCTCTACAGCGAGAAGTTCCTCTGCATGAACTGCGGCTCCTCGATGCCCGAACTCGAGCCCCGCAGCTTCTCCTTCAACTCGCCGCACGGAGCCTGCCCGGAGTGTCACGGCCTCGGCATGGTGCGCAGTGTCGACCCCGAACTGGTGATCAGTGAACCCTCGAAGTCGCTGCTCGACGGCGCGCTTTCCAAGTGGCTGATGCCCTTCTCGATGCACGTCGACCGACTGATCGAAGCGGTCGCCGAGTATGCCGGTGTCGACGCCTCGACGCCGTGGGAGGAGCTGCCGCAGAGTGCGCGCGACATCTACCTGCACGGCATCGACGAACGCATCCCCGTGACCTACACGACCAAGCGCGGCAAGACGCGGACCTACAACGCGCGCTACGAAGGCATCATCCCCAGCGTCGAGCGACGCTACGCCGAAACCGAGAAGGACAGTGCCCGCGAGTTCTACGAGGGCGTGATGGCGCTGACGCCCTGCGCCGCCTGCGACGGCGCACGCCTGCGCCCCGAGAGTCGCAGCGTGCGCGTCGACGGCCTCGGTCTGCACGAGTACTGCGCGCTCTCGAGCGAGAGTGCGCTCGAGTGGATCCGCGGGGTCGAGCTGTCCAAGACAGAGCGTGCCGTCGCGCGGCTGATCCTCAAGGAGATCGAGGAGCGCCTGCAGTTCCTCGTCAACGTCGGCGTCGGCTACCTCTCGATGGCGCGCACGGCGTCGACCCTCAGCGGCGGCGAGGCGCAGCGGATCCGTCTGGCGACGCAGATCGGGTCGTCGCTCGTCGGCGTGCTCTACATCCTCGACGAGCCCTCGA
>JBIQMF010000004.1:0-17363 GCA_044463545.1 Solirubrobacterales bacterium | reverse complement strand
TCGAAAAGTTGAGACGGCTGGCCTGGGCCAGCACGGTCGGCGGGGCGAAGTTCTGCACGGCGGTCAGGGCATCGGCGGCGACGGCCTGGTTCGAACTCTTGAGCCCGTCCATCGAATTCTTGATGTATGCAAGTCGCTCGAGCGTGTCCATCTCCTCGACCGGCAGGTATCCACGCATCGCCAGCAGTTCGTTGCCGGTGTGGGCCGTGTTGTTGCGGCGCTTCTTGGGACGCGTCGAGACCGGGACGAGCGCGCGCAACTTGAGGTTGTCGGTCGGGAAGTAGCGCGAGCGCAGCCAGCGGCCGAGCGAGTCGCTGGTGACCGTGAGGACGACGTCGTTGAGCGTCGTGTCCAGCAGGTTCTTGATCTCCTTGAAGTCATCCAAGGAGTTGCGCACGAACTTGTAGCGACGGTGCTGCGTGATCGCTCCGTTGAGCGGCGTCCGCGGTGCGTCGTCGAGCAGCTCGCCGACCGCGCGGGAGGCGCCGCCGACAAATTCGCCCAGCTCGTCGCGCGCACTGCCCTCGCCGCGCATCAGGTCGATCGCCGTGCGGGCCAGACCCATCGGTGCGCGCGCTGCTTCGCGCAGGCCGACCTCCAGCAGTTCGCCGCGGGTCGGCAGCGGTGCCGGCTGCCAGGGCTGCGGCTCATCGATCTCGGTAGTGGGCTCGATGCCGAGCAGAACGGTCCCGACGTCGACGCCGGCGATGCCGTCGATCACGGCGTGGTGGGTCTTGAGCACGATGGCGAAGCGACCGCCGGCGAGTCCGTCGATCACCCACATTTCCCACAGTGGCTTCTGGCGGTCAAGGCGCTGACTGAAGATGCGCGCGACCACGAGTTCGAGCTGTTCGTCGTTGCCCGGAGCGGGCAGCGCCGTGTCGCGCACGTGGTAGGAGAGGTTGAACTCCGGGTCGTCTGCCCAGAAGGGGCGACCTGCTTCGAGCGGGGCCCAGACGAGGCGCTGGCGGTAGCGCGGCACCAGGTGCAGGCGCGACCGGATGTGCGCCTTGAGCACGTTGATGTCGGGCATCGGACCGTCGAAGACCATGATGCCGCCGATGTGCATGTGGGAGCCCTGACGTTCTTGCACGAGGAAACTTGCGTCGACTGCGCTGAGACGGGAAAGTTGCTCTCGCTGACTCATCAGACCCCTGACTTGCTGAAGCGTGGACGGCGGAAAATGAACGTTCGATTCTACGAACTATTGGCGCGCGGAAGGTGCGGTGATTCACACAACTTACACCGTGCGTCATCACCTCCATCGGCGGTTGCACGGCACTACCTGAATCGTCCTACAATCGGAGGTCGTGAACCCGGTTCCCGAAAAGGTCCTGCTGGCTTCGCCGCGTGGCTACTGCGCCGGGGTCGATCGTGCCGTGCAGACCGTCGAGCATGCGCTCGACGTCTACGGGCCGCCGGTCTATGTGCGCAAGGAGATCGTGCACAACAAGCATGTCGTCGAGACGCTGCGCGCACGCGGGGCCATCTTCGTCGACAGCGCCTCCGAGGTGCCGGAGGGGGAGACCGTGGTCTTCAGTGCCCACGGCGTCTCGCCGGCGGTCCACGCCGAGGCCGAGGGTCGGCAGCTGAAGACGATCGACGCGACCTGCCCGCTCGTCACGAAGGTGCACGTCGAGGCCAAGAAGTTTGCAGCCGACGGCTACAAGATCATCCTCATCGGCCACGCCGGTCACGAAGAGGTCGAGGGCACGATGGGCGAGGCGCCCGACTCGATCATCCTCGTCGAGACGATCGACGACGTTGCGACGCTCGAGGTCGACGACCCCGAGAAGCTGGCGTTCATCTCACAGACGACACTCTCGGTCGACGAGACGCGCGAGATCATCGCCGCACTGAAGGCCAAGTTCCCGCAGATCGTCGGTCCGCGTACCGATGACATCTGTTACGCCACGACCAACCGCCAGGGTGCCGTCAAGGAGCTGGCCGCCGAGTGCGACGTCGTACTCGTGATCGGATCGAAGAACTCGTCAAACTCGAACCGGCTCGTCGACGTCACGCGCGACCTCGGTACCGACGCCTACCTCATCGACAATGCCGCCGAGGTGCAGGATGAGTGGCTCGAGGGCAAACGCGTCGTCGGGATCACTTCCGGGGCATCTGCGCCGGACGAACTGGTCCAGGATCTCGTGCAGGTCTTCCGCGACCGCGGTACGAGCGACATTTCTGAGCTCGAGGTGATCCAGGAGAACATGCGCTTCATGCTCCCCAAGGAGATCCGCACGGCGCTCGAAGACCGCGCGTTGCCGGTCGCAGACTGAGCGGCGGGCCCGAGCGGATCAGCGCGGCGTCGCGCCGCAGGTGCAGTTTCAGGCCGGCGGTCGCGGGGTGAACTGAAACCCGTGCAGCCGCAGCCCGGGACCGGCTGCCTCGACGCTGGCACGACCGCCCTCGACGGCGACCTCGTGCAGGCCCGGATACTCGACTCCGGCGCCCGACAGCACGGCCCATGCCGAGCCGGCGTCGCACTTGACCGAGACCTTGTTGCCGGCCTTGGTCGATTCGATGAAGTCCTGATCCTGATCCCAGGTGCCCTTCACCTTCAGTCGGTCGACGCCGTCGGGAATGGCGAGGTCTGCGGTCTGGGCCGGCATCTCGACGCCGGGGACGTCCTCGGGGCGCACCGGAGCAACCAGCGAGTCGGGCAGCTCGGCCTCGGCGTCGACGGCGCGCAGCGCCTCCTGGATCGACAGCTCGGCCTCGTCGTAGTCGCCCTCGCCGTAGTGGAAGTAGGTCAGCCTGCCGCGCCGCCCGAAGAGGTAGCGCGCCGGCCAGCCGCGGTTCTCGAATGCGCGCCAGAGCTTGAACTCGGGATCGAGCATCACCGGGCGCTGAACGCCCAGCCGCGCGATGGCGGCCTTCACGGTGTCTTCGTCGTTGCCGAAGGAGAAGGCCGAGGAGTGCACACCCAGCACTGTCACGCCAGAGCCGGCATAGCGCCGCGACCACTCCTCCATGTAGGGCATCGTGCGCAGCGAGTTGATGCGGCTGAAGTCCCAGAACTCGATCATCACCGGTCCGACGCGCAAGAGGTCATCGATGTCTTCCTCGTGGAAGTTGACCCAGGTCAGGTCGTGGGGCAGGTCTGGGGCGGTGATTTCCTGGTCGGTGATGCGCATTGCGGGGTAGCAGCCTAGATGTTGGTCAGCCGAAGATCACGTGTTGCAGCGTGACCGGCCAGAGGTATGCCTCGATCACGGCTGACGTGATGATCATCGGGAAGGCAACCGAGACGGTGACGATCGTGGCCGCCAGCAGTTCGTGCCAGTTGCCCTCGCGGCTGGCCGTCAGGAACGCCGCCAGCGGCAGAAAGACTGCCGTCAGCTCGAGCACGGCATGTGGGGCGACTGTCAGCATCAGCGTGCCCGTGCCGACGCCGATCGTGGCCGAGATGTCAGCGACGTTGTGCCCGAGGATCCAGACCTGTGTGGTCATCGAGAAGATCGTCGCGAGACTCACGAAGGTCATCGCGAAGGGACCCGCGTGCTCGTGTACCCAGCGGTTGATCCCGCTCTTGTACTTCGTCTGTTCGGGTAGCGCGCGCATCGCCATGAAGCCGGCCAGGCAGACGAAGCCGTGCAGCGCCAGCACCAGCAGGTTGCGGAAGATCACGACCAACACGTCGGCGGCGTGTCGCCCGGCCAGGATGTTGGGCAGCGCCGAAGTGCTGCTCCCGGCGGCCAGCACGGAGACGATGTAGACGGCCAGCAGCATCGACAGTGCGATGCACAGCGACTTCAGCAGCCAGTCGCCAAGGACGCGCGTCTTGTGCTGGCCCCAGCGCTCGAGAGTCGCGTAGGTCTCGCGCCTGGTTGCTTCGAGAATCTCGTTGTTGACGGCGCGTTGCGGCGCCTCGCCCGCGCTCATCCGACGCGATCGGTCAGCCGATCGAACCTTCCATCTCGAGCTGGATCAGGCGGTTGAGCTCGACGGCGTACTCCATCGGCAGCTCCTTCGTGACCGGCTCGATGAAGCCGTTGACGATCATCGCCGCAGCCTCGTCCTCGGTCAGACCGCGCGAGCGCAGGTAGAAGAGCTGCTCGTCGGAGATCTTGCCGACCACGGCCTCGTGGGCGACGGTGACGTAGGGGTTCTGGATCTGGATGTCGGGCCAGGTGTCTGAGCGGGAGAAGTCGTCCATCATCAGGCCGTCGCACTGCACGCGGGCCTTGCTGCCGCGTGAGTTCTTGCCCATGCGCACGAGCCCGCGGTAACCCATGATGCCGCCGTCCTTGGAGATCGACTTGGCCAGGATGTTGCTGGTGGTGTTGGGGGCGTTGTGCACGACCTTGGCACCGCCGTCCTTCCAGACCTTGCCGGCTGCGACGCCGACCTGCAGGTGGTCTGCGCGGGCACCCTCGCCGACGAGATAGCTGGCGGGGTAGAGCATGACGACCTTCGAGCCCATCGATCCGCCGACCCATTCGGCAGTGCCCTCGGCCTCGACGATGGCGCGCTTGGTGTTGAGGTTGTAGACGTCCTTGGACCAGTTCTGGACCGACGTGTAGCGACCCTTTGCGCCCTCCATCACGAACATCTCGACGATGGCGCTGTGCAGCGAGTTGAGCGAGTGGGTCTGCGCCGTGCAGCCCTCGATGTAGTTGACGTCGGAGCCCTCGTCGGCGATGATCAGCGTGTGCTCGAAGGTGCCCTCCGAGGAACCTTCCATGCGGAAGTAGGCCTGCAGCGGCATGTCGACCTTGACGCCCTTGGGGACGTACACGAACGAGCCGCCGGACCAGACCGCGCCGTGCAGGGCGCTGAACTTGTTGTCCTGGGCCGGGACGCAGCGCTTCATGAAGTACTGCTCGACGAGCTCGGGGTACTCCTGGACTGCCGTGTCCATCGAGCAGAAGAGGATGCCGAGGTCGCGGTACTGCTCCTTGAGGCCCTCGTAGAACGAGTTGTTGTCCCAGACTCCGACGACGCCAGCCAGGTACTCGCGCTCGGCCTGCGGGATGCCGAGCTTCTCAAAGGTTTCCTTCTGCTCCTCCGGCACGTCGTCCCAGGAGTCGAACTTTCCGGTTCCCGGCGGCTTGTAGAGGATGAGGTTGTCGATGTCGAGCCCGGAGAGGTCGGGGCCCCACGTCGGCATCGGCTTCTTGAGATAGATCTCGAGGCTCTTGAGCCGGTTCTCAAGCATGAACTTGGGTTCATTCTTGATCTTCGACATTTCGATCACGACTTCGCGCGAGAGTCCGTTCTTGGCCACAAGCGAGCCGTCGGAGTTCTCCTTGATCGGGTTGTTCGGAATACGAGCTTTGTCGATCGTTGCCATGAGTGGGCCTCTTCGAGAAGGTGGTTACGACGGGGAAATCACGGGCCCTGCCGGCAAGGAGACGGCATTTCCGGCCTGTGAGGTAGGAATTATAGGACAGTCGGGGGCGGCAGCGTCCGGGCGGCAGATCACCGAGGTGCTCGAACCTCAGCTGCGCGCATCACTGCATCGCCGCAAGGCGCGCGCGAACCTCGTCGGGGATCGGCACGGGACGCAGCGTCTCGGCGTCGGTGAAGACGTAGACGGCGTGCGCCTCCCAGATCAGGTCCTCGCCACGCTTGACGGTGAACTCCATGCGCATCGAGCTGTTGCCGAGCTTGGCGACGACGGGAAAGATGTCGAGCACGTCGTCGAAGTGCGCCGGCGAGCGGAAGTTGGCGCCGTTCTGGGCCATCACGACTTCGACCTGGTACTTCTGCGGCAGGTTGAGGTAGTCACCCAGTGCAGCGCGCCAGAACTCCGTCATCGTCACGTCGACGTAGAGGAACCAGTTGGCGTTGAAGACGATGCCCTGTGCGTCGCACTCGCTGTAGCGCACGCGCAGGGTGTGGCGGAATGGCTGCTCCTGATCGGTCACGGGCGAGAGGCTAACCGGAGCGGCCGGGGGAATGCTCAGGCGAGGGTCGCCGCCGCGGCGCGTCCGGCCGTGCGACCACTGAAGAGGCAGCCGCCCAGGAAGGTGCCCTCGAGCGCGCGGTAGCCGTGCATGCCGCCGCCGCCGAATCCAGCTGCTTCACCGGCCGCGTAGAGGCCGCCCACGGGCTCCCCGCCTGTGCCCAACGCGCGGGCCGAGAGGTCGGTTTCGATGCCGCCCAAGGTCTTGCGTGTCAGGAGGTTCAGCTTCACCGCGATCAGCGGCCCGGCCGACGGGTCGAGAATCTCGTGCGGCTTGGCGACACGCGTGATGCGGTCGGAGAGGTACTTGCGCGCGTTGCCGATCGCAGCCAGCTGCAGGTCCTTGGAATAGGGGTTGGCGACCTCGCGGTCGCGCTCGACGATCTGTTCGCGGATGCGCCCGAGGTCGAGTTCGGCGACGCTGCCCTGACCGTGACTCACGCGGTTCATCCCGTCGACGAGCTTGGCGAGGTTGCCTGCCACCACGAAGTCCTCTCCACGGTTCATGAAGGCGCGTACCGGGGGCGGCACGTTGGGCAGAATGCGCGTGCGGATGACGCTGCGGATGTTGCGGCCGGTGACGTCGGGATTCTGCTCGGAGCCGCTGAGCGCAAACTCCTTGGCGATGATGCGTTCGTTGAGGATGAACCACGAGTAGTCGAAGCCGCTCTTGCCGATCTGCGCCATCGTGCCCGTGGTGTCAAAGCCCGGCAGACAGGGCAGCGGCAGGCGCTCGCCGGCACCGTCGAACCAGAGCGAAGAGGGGCCGGGGAGGATGCGGATGGCGTGGTCGCTCCAGACCGGTGCGTAGTTGCGGATGCCCTCTGTGTAGTGCCACATGCGGTCACTGCCGATGAGCCTTGCGCCAGCTGCCTCGCTGATCGCGAGCATGCGCCCGTCGGTGCTCCTGGGCACGCCGCAGATGAGGTTCTGCGGCGGCGCGCCGTGCCGCTGCGGCCAGTTCTTGCGTACGAGGTCGAAGTTGCCGCCGATCCCGCCAGAGGTGACGATCACGGCTTCAGCGGAGAACTCGAAGTTGCCCGTCGCCACGCGCGAGGAGTCCATGCCGCGGCCGACGTCGCTCGGCTCAAGCAGGGTGCCGGAAACGCCAGTCACGTTGCCGCCGCTGACTTCGAGCTGGTCGACACGGTGGCGGAAGGCCAGCACCGCGCGGCCCGCGGTTTCGGCCTCGCGGATGCGGCGCACAAAGGGCTCGAGCAGTCCCGGACCGGTTCCCCAGGTGATGTGGAAGCGCGGTACAGAGTTGCCGTGCCCGCCGGCCAGGGCGCCGCCACGTTCGGGCCAGCCGGGGGAGGGCACCCACTTGACACCCATCCCGGCGAGCCATGACCGCTTCTCGCCGGCGGCAAAGGCGACGTAGGCCTCGGCCCAGCGCCGCGGCCATTCGTCCTCGGGCCGGTCGAAGGCTGCAGTGCCCATCCAGTCCTGCAGCGCCAGTTCGTAGGAGTCGCGGATGCGTGCGCGCTTCTGCTCGGGCGAGCCGACGAACATCAGGCCACCCAGCGACCACCAGGCCTGCCCGCCGAGGCTGGCCTCTGGTTCCTGGTCGAGCACGAGCACACGACGACCGGCGTCTGTCAGCTCGCATGCGGCTGCGAGGCCTGACAGCCCGGCGCCGACAACGATTGCGTCAAAGCGGGTGGATTCGCTCCCCATGATTCAGAAACTCCCTGGTACCTGAAGATTTGGACGCCACAGTAGCGAGCGACACGGAGCGCCCACGCAGTTGGTGCCCGAACGCGGTGGGCACAGGCCGCAGCCGCGCTCAGTCCTCGGGCCAGCTCGCCTCGCCGGTCGTGGCGCCGCGCATGACCTTGAGGTTGAGCAGCGCGCACTTCTTGCGCGTGGCCGAGATGTCGATTCCGAGCAGGTCGTAGATCCACTCGGCGTCGAGCTTGGCGATGTCCTCGACCTTCATGCCCTTGTACTCCTCCGAGGCGATCGAGGCGCTGGCCTGACTGATGGCGCAGCCGGTGCCGTGGAACGCGATGTCCTCGATCGTGCCGTCCTCGGCGACGCGCAGGTGCACGCCCAGCTCATCGCCGCAGAGCGGGTTGACGTCGTGCGCCTCGAGGTCGTGCGGCTCGAGCTCGCCGAAGTTCTGCGGTTCCTTGTAGTGCTCGAGGATGACCTCGCGGTAGAGCTCGTCGCTCACAGTTTGAAAACCTCGCGTGCCTTGACGATCGCCCCCACGAGGGCGTCGACGTCGGATGTGTTGTTGAAACAGGCGAACGACGCGCGCGCCGTGGCCGGGATTCCGAGCTTACGCATCAGCGGCTGCGCGCAGTGATGGCCGGTGCGCACACAGACGCCCTCGCGCCCCAGCAGCTCACCGATGTCGTGTGGGTGCATCCCGTCGAGCGTGAAGCTGATGACTCCGCCGCGCTGATCGGCCGCCGGGCCGACGACGGTGATCCCGGGGATTTCGGCCAGCCGCGGCATCGCATAGGCGACGAGCTGTTGCTCGTGGGCGTGGATGTTGTCGATCCCGACGTCCATCACGAATTCGACGGCGGCGGCCAGCCCGACAGCCTGGGCGACTGCGCTGGTGCCGGCCTCGAACTTCCACGGCAGGTCGTTCCAGGTCGAGCTGGCTTCGCTCACGACCTTGATCATGTCGCCGCCGCCCAGCCAGGGACCCATCGCTTCGAGCAGCTCGCGGCGGCCGTGCAGGACGCCGATTCCCGTCGGACCGTAAACCTTGTGGCCCGTCCATGCGTAGAAGTCGGCGCCGCTGGCGGCGAAGTCGACCGGCAGCTGCGGGACTGCCTGCGAGCCGTCGATCAGGATCCTGGCGCCGGCGGCGTGTGCCTTCTCGGCCAGCGCAGCCGGGTCGTTGATCGTCCCCAGCACGTTCGAGATGTGGCAGGCGACAAACAGCTTGACGTCGCCTGCGGCCAGTCGCCTGTCGAGGTCGTCCTCGTCGAGCAGCCCGTCTTCGGTGACGTCGACGTACTCGATGCGTGCACCGGTTGCCTGGCAGACGAGCTGCCAGGGCACGATGTTGCTGTGGTGCTCCATCAGCGTGCTCAGCACGACGTCGCCGGGGCCGAGGTTCTCGCGCCCCCAGACCTGCGCCACGAGGTTGATCGACTCGGTCGCGTTACGCGTGAAGATCGTCTCGCTCTCGTCGGCGTTCATGTACTCGGCCACCGTCCGGCGCGCCGACTCGAACCCTTCGGTGGCGCGCTCGGCGATCGAGTAGGTGCTGCGGTGGATCGGCGCGTTGTCGTTGCGGTAGAAGTCGGCGATCGCGCTGATCACGCTCTCGGGCTTCTGGCCCGTTGCCGCGCTGTCGAGGTAGACGACGGGGTGATCACCGATCTTCTGTTTGAGGATCGGGAAGAGCTCGCGGGTGCGCGCTGCGGTGTCGGTGGCCACCGCGCTCATCGTCAGCGCGTCGCCGCGTAGGTGACGATGTCGTCGTGGGCTTCGGCCAGTTTCTGGACGATGCGTGCGCGCACCAACTCTTCGAGGCGCTCGTCCTCGAACTGGGTGATGATCGGCTCGAAAAAGCCCTCCACGAGGATGCGGATGGCGTCTTCACGGCTGATCCCGCGCGTGCGCATGTAGAAGACCTGGTCCTCGTCGACCTCCCCGACGGTGCCGCCGTGTGAGGCCGAGACGTCGTCGACCTTGACGATGAGCGAGGGGATGGCGTCGACTTTGGCCTCCCGGCTGAGCAGCAGGCTGTGTGTCTGCAGGTATGTGTGGCTGTTCGTCGCGCCCTCGACGATCTCGATCAGGCCCTCGTAGCTGGCCTTCGACTGCCCGGTCGCCGCGCCCTTCCAGACCGTGTCGCCCGTGGTGTCGCGCGACTCGTGCAGGTCGGTCGTGAAGAGGTCGAGGTGCTCGTCCCGCTGCGTGAAGTAGATGCCGTTGTGGCGCATGTCGGCGCCGCGGTCGGAGGTGATGATGTCGAGCGTCTGGCGCGTCAGGTGGCCACCGAGGTGGATCGGGAACCAGCGCGCGTGCGCGTCACGGGCGATCGCCACGCGGCGCGTCGAGACGTCGAAAACCTCGCCCTCGCCCCAGTCCTGGTAGGTCTTGTACCTGACCCACGAGGCCGGCTCGGCGAAGACCTCGCTGACGCCGGCGTGCATCGCCTGGCCGTCGAAGTCGGGAGCAACCGCGAACTCGCGGATCGTGCCGCGAGCCTGCTCGTCGACGACACCCAGCAGGCGTCCGTACTGGAGTGTGCCTGGCTCGTCGATCAGGTTGATGAGCTGGAAAGGCTTCTCGACCTCGGTCTTCGGCGGCACATAGAAGAAGGCACCGCCGCTCCACAGGGCGCAGTTGCCGGCGGCGAACTTGCCGTCGGCGGCCGACACCCGCTTGCCGTAGTAGCGGGCCACGAGCTCCGGGTGATCCCGGAGGGCGTCTTCGAGGCTTGTCGCGATCACGCCGTCGGGGTTGTCGTCGGCAACTTCGCTGTAGATGATCGATGCGCCACGCTGGACGATCAGGCCGGCGTACTGCTCCTCGCCGATGATCTCGCGCACGACCTCGGGGAGCTCGTCGCGCGAGCCCACGGACGGGTGGTGACGCGTCTCGAGCGCGTCGAGCCTGAGGTCCTGCAACGAAGTTGTCCAGAACTTGCCACGACGCCACTCGGGCAGCGGGGCGGATTCATAGACCTCAAGGGCAGACTTGCGGGTGGCTGCGATTGCGTCAGCTGGCATTGGCCGCGACCTCCTCGCGGATCCAGTCGTAGCCGTGCTTCTCGAGCTTCTGCACGAGTTCCGGCCCGCCCTCTTCGACGATCTTGCCGTCGAGCAGGATGTGCACGAAATCCGGCTTGATGTAGTCGAGGATGCGCTGATAGTGGGTGATGATGAGCGAGCCCATGCCGCGCTCACGCAGGGCGTTGACGCCCTCGGAGACGATCCGCAGCGCGTCGATGTCGAGGCCGGAGTCGGTCTCGTCGAGCACAGCGATGTGCGGCTCGAGCATCGCCATCTGGAGGATCTCGGCGCGCTTCTTCTCGCCGCCGGAGAAGCCGTCGTTGAGGTAGCGGCTGGTGAACTCGCGCGGCACCTTCAACAGCTCGATGTTCGTCTTCAGCTTGTCGCGGAACTCCTTGACGTTGATCGGCTCGTCGCGGTGCGCGTTGACGGCCAGACGCAGGAAGTTGGCGACCGAGACACCGGGCACCACTGCCGGGTACTGGAAGGCCAGGAAGAGGCCGGCCTGCGAGCGCTTCTCGGGATCCTCCTCGGTGATGTCTTCACCGTTGAAGATGATCTGGCCCTCGGTCACCTCGTAGGTGTCGTTGCCCATCAGCACGTTGGCCAAGGTCGACTTGCCGGAGCCGTTGGGACCCATCAGGGCGTGCGTTTCGCCCTTGTTGACCTGCAGCGAAACTCCGTGCAGGATCTCACGCTCCTCTGTGCGGACGTGAAGGTTGATGATCTCAAGGTCTGCCATCTGAAATGAAACTCCTGGGTTGTGTGGGACGGGGTGGGGCGCTGCTGGGCAGGCCGCTAGGCGGTCTGAGCGACAGCTGCCGGCGTCTGCGCGGCGGCAATTTCGGCGAGACGGCCGTTTGCGCGCAGGTTGGCGGCCGTGAGATCGGCCAGTGACATCTCGGTGAGTGAGCGCACGATCGCGCCCTGAACTCGGGTCCAGAGAATCTTTGTCGGGCAGATCTCGTTGGGATCGCTGTCCTCGCGGGAGCATGCGAGCCCGTCGTCGGTGCTGCTGATGCACTCGATCGGGGCGATCTGCCCCTCGAGCGCCTCGACGATCTGCGCCATCGTGATGTCCTCGGCCGGCTTCGCCAGCAGGTAGCCGCCGCGCGGTCCACGACGGCTCTCGATCAGGCGGGCCTTCTTCAGTCGAGCGGCAAGGTGCTCGAGGTAGGCGAAGGGAAGTCCGTTGTCCTCGGCGATCTGGGAGAGCGACGCGGGACTGGCGTGGATGCCGTCCTTGACCTGTTCGTTTGCGAGCGCGACCATCACGCGCACGCCGTACTCAGCGCGGGTGGAAAACATCATGATGGCTAAATCCTAGCGCGGGGGTCTGACTTATCGCCCTGAGTGCTCACCGGGGCCTCCGGTGTGGACGCCGACCCGTCGCCGGCAGGCCTGCCTCGTCAGGCTTCGATGAGGCCGCGACGGACGGCGTAGCGTACGAGTTCGACGCGGTCGCTCATCCCGAGTTTGTTGAGGATGTTCGAGCGGTGCGATTCGACGGTCTTCTCGGAGAGGCCGAGAATCTCGGCGATCTGCTTGTTCGTGTGCGCCTCGGCGATCAGCTACACGACCTCAAGTTCACGGTCGGTCAGTTTGTCGCGCGGGGGCTCCTCGCCGCTCTCGATCCAGGCCTTGACCAGCGAGCGCTGTGCGTCGTCGGTGAGGAAGGGTTCGCCGTCGTTGACGGCGCGCACGGCGCGCACGAGGTCCTGGTCTGCGGCGCGCTTGAGTACGTAGCCGCCGGCACCGACGCGCAGCGCCTCGTAGAGGTAGCGCTCGTCGTCGTGCATCGAGAGGATCAGTACGTTGACTTCCGGCGCCTGCTGTTTGATCTCGCGTGCTGCCTGGAGGCCCGTGAGTTTGGGCATCTTGTTGTCGAGGATGGCCACGTCGGGGCGGCGTTCGACGGCCAACTTCAGCGCCTCGGCGCCGTCGCTCGCCTCACCGATCACGTCGATGTCGGGCTGACGCTCGAGCAGCAGCGTTATCCCTGATCGCACGATCCCGTGGTCGTCGGCGATCATGACTTTCATGGCATCTCCATTCGCAGTGTCGTGCCCGAGCTGGGACTTGAGTCGATTGTAAGTTCTCCGTGGACGAGGATCGCGCGCTCGCGCATGCCCGTGACGCCGAAGCGTCCGGTCGGCCGCGTGGGGTCAAAGCCGTTGCCATTGTCGTGCACGGTCAGGACGACCGGGCCGGTGGTGTCGAGCGTCACTTCCACAAGGCTGGCATCGGCATGCTGCACGATGTTCGAAAGCGCCTCCTGGACAACTCGATAGATCGCCAGCTCGCGCTCGTCGACCATCCGGTTGTGCGGGTCGCCGGTGAAGTCAAACTTGGTCTTGATCCCGGCGAGCGACTCAAACTCTTCGAGTTGGGCCGAGATGGCACCGCGCAGGCCGAGGTCGAGCGTCGTCGGACGTAGTTGCCTGACCACCTGCAGCAACTCCTCCATCGCCTGCCCGGCCAGGTTCTTGGCCTCGGTGATCTCGGCCGCAAGCTCCGGCGGGGCATCCATCGCGGCGGCCTGAAGTCGCAGGATCACGGCCGTCAGCGCCTGGTTGGCCTCGTCATGGAGGTCGCGGGCGACGCGCGCGCGTTCGCTCTCCTGTGCCTCGATGGTCGCCTGCACCTTGCCCATGCGTTCCTGTTCGAGCCGCGCGATCATCGCGTTGAAGCTGCCGATCAGGTCGGCGATGTCCTCCGTTGCGCGGGCCGGCACCTCAGCTCGCGCGCCCGGTTGCGAGAGGTCAATCTCCTCCATCGTCTCGACGAGGTGCTCGAGCGGAGCGAACTGGCGGCGCAGCAGGGCGATGTTGAGGCTGAGCACGATGGCGATGGCGACCATCAGCAGGATCAGCTCTGTGCGCCGGTTGCCGCTGCCGGTGTCGACGTTGAGGACGAGCACGGCGAAGAAGATGAGACAGAAGACGGCCAGCGCGTTGGTCGCGATGGCCTGCGTCAGGAGGGTCGAGCGGTTGGCGCGCTTCTTGTCGGTTGAAGGGGGTGCGTCTGCGCTGGCGGAGTGGTCGCCGTCGGCGTCGTGAGCAGGCGCCGGCGGCGCGGGTTTTTTGAGTTCGGTAGTTGCTTCCACTGAGCTTGCTTGAGGATCGGCCGCGGAGGGATCCCCGAAAATGGGTTGCCGACCCTATATCGGCCGCAGCGGGCAGTTCCGATAGTCCTTGTGCAGACACAAAGAGGACAACTGCCCGAGGTTCGGACCGACCAGAGGCGATCAGATTTGATGTCTGTCAGAGGACTCCCCCCAGGGCTTCTGTCTGTCACTCGAAACGTCGACCCCGGTCGGCGTTTCGTCTTTAATCTGCGCCTCGAGCGGCCGACAGCCGTCGCTATACTTTCTGAAGTATCGGAAGCCCACGACGACTCAACGAGCGGCAGCAATGGCCTACAACTACCAGGACTTTCTCAGCAAGATCAAGGAAACGATTCCCGAGGTCGACCCCAGCGACGTCAAGGAGCTGCTTGACAACGACGGCGACGCCGTACTCGTGGACGTCCGCGAGCAGCAGGAATGGGACGAGTCGCACATCGAGGGCGCAGTCCACGTGCCGCGCGGCTACCTCGAACAGCGCATCGTGCGCGCGGCGCCGGACACCGACCAGCGCGTGATCCTCTACTGCGCCTCGGGCAACCGCAGCGCGATCGCCGCCAAGTCGCTGATTGAAGAGCTGGGCTACACCAATGTCGAGTCGATGACCGGTGGCATCACGCTGTGGAAGCAGCGCAACTTTCCGATCACGATCCCCTTCCAGTTCTCCGACGCCCAGCGCATCCGCTACTCGCGGCACATGCTGCTGCCGGAGGTCGGCCCGGAGGGTCAGGAGAAGCTGCTGAAGGCCAAGGTTCTGCTGCTGGGCGCCGGTGGTCTGGGCGCGCCGACCGGTCTCTACCTGGCTGCTGCCGGAGTCGGCCACCTGGGCATCATCGACGACGACATCGTCGACGCTTCAAACCTGCAACGTCAGGTCATCCACTCGACCGAGACGATCGGCGAGCCGAAGGTCGAGAGCGCCAAGCAGACGATCCAGCGGCTCAACCCCGACGTCGAGGTGACGACCTACAACACGCGCCTCACCGCCGACAACATCGTCGACATCATCAAGGACTACGACATCATCGTGGACGGCGTCGACAACTTCCCGACGCGCTACCTGCTCAACGACGCATCGGTACGCCTGCAGATCCCGGTCGTCAGCGCCTCGATCCTCTCCTTCGACGGTCAACTGACAGTCTTTCACCCCTACGAGGGCCCGTGCTACCGCTGCCTCTACCCGGTGCCGCCTCCAGCCGAGATGGCGCCGAGCTGCGGCGAGAACGGTGTGCTCGGCGTGCTGCCGGGGACGATGGGTCTGCTCCAGGCGACCGAGGTGCTGAAGATGATTCTCGGCATCGGCGAGCCGCTGGTCGGTCGCCTCATGCTCTACGACGCACTGGCCGAGGAGTTCACGAACCTCAAGATCCGTCGTGACCCGGACTGCCCGATCTGCTCGCGCCAGCCGGACGAGATCAGCGACGATGAGATGGGCGTCTTCCCGGACTACGAAGCCTTCTGCGGCGGCGTGGTCACCGGATGACGCGGTAGCATCGGCGACCCTATGGCAACCGTGAAGATCCCACCCGTGCTGCGCCCCGCGACCGGCGGCGAAAAAGAAATCAGCGCCGCCGGCGCCAACGTCGGCGAAATCCTGCGCAACGTGATTGCGGCCCACCCCGACACAGAGCGACAGCTCTTCGGTCCCGACGGCGAGCTCAACCGCTACGTCAACGTCTACCTCAACGACGAGGACGTGCGCGTGCTCGAAGGGCTCGAGACGGCGGCGACGGACGCCGACACAGTGATGATTCTGCCGGCGATGGCCGGCGGCGCCAGCTGAATCAGCGCTGCCTGAAGGAGCGCTTCCTGAAGCAGGGCTGCCTGAAGCAGGGCCTCAGGCAGCCAGCACGATCAGCAGTGAGAGCACGGCAGCGATGCCGAGCAGCAGCAGCGTGAGCAGGCCCGCGACGAGGTGCGGCGACGGCTGATGCGGGACGTTCTCGTCTTCGATGCGCAGCAACTGGCGCGCCAGCGGCAGCGCCTCCTCCGGCACCAGCACCTCACAGCGCAGGCTGGCCTGCGCGTAGGAGTGCAGGTCGGGCGTGCGGACCATGCAGGGCACGCCCTCGTGACGCAGCATGCCGCAGAGCATTTCGGCCTCGGCCTGGTTGATGGCGACGACGACGCAGCGCAGGCGGCCGGCCGGGACGGCGGAGTCGCCGTGGCGCGGGCGCCCGCCGTGAAAGCTGGGCGCGGGCTCGTCGTACTCCGGAAAGGCGTCGTCGAACAAGGCCGCCCCGTCGAAGACCGAACGCGCCCGTCGGCTGGCCTGCACGGCCGAGCTGCCCAGCAGCGGCAGGTCGCACTGTGGACAGGCTTCGTCGCCGGCGCGCAGGTTGGCCCCGCAGAAGGGGCACGAGTCGGTTGCAGCGTGGGACATCGTCATTCCACTCTACCCGCGCATGTCAGTGCGTGCGCTGCGGCCGAGCGGGGTTCAACTGACGTCGAGCAGGACCTCTTCGACCTTGCGGTCGACGATGCTGAAAGCCTTGACGTCCGGGTCGTCGGCGGCCAGCGAAACGATGATGTAGAGCGCGTCCGGCCACAGCGCGAGATTGATGTCCGTCTGCGACGGGTAGGCGGCACTACGTGTGTGCGAGTGGTAGATGGCGCCGACGTCCTGGTCGGCGTCGTCGATCAAGTTGTAGATGCGCAGAAAGTCCTTGGCGTCGATCTCGTAGCGCAACGGACTGGCCGCCGCGTTGACGGCGCGGTGAACGTCGATCGCCACACCGTCTTTGGAGCCGACGACGCCGCAACACTCGTTCGGCAGGTCGTCGCGCGCGTGGGCGATCATTTCATCGATCTGTGACTGGGTGAATTTCATGCTCTACTCGAAATCCGCATTTGATGATCGGATTGGTCGCGTATTCGTCGCGGCTGACTATATTTGTTGAAGTAATGGAGTTGGCAGATATGCGACAGCGAATCGGCGGCGGTGCCTATCCCGACATCGTCGACTCGATCGGCCACACGCCGTTGGTGGAGCTCAAGAAGCTCTCGCCGAAGCCCGGGGTCCGCCTCTGGGCCAAGCTCGAGTCGCACAACCCGACGGGGTCGGTCAAGGACCGCGTCGCCAAGTCGCTGATCGAGGACGCCGAGGCCAAGGGTGCCATCCGTCCCGGCAGCACGTTGTTCGAGCCGACCAGTGGCAACACGGGAATCGCGATGGCGATGATCGCCTCGCGCAAGGGCTACAAGCTCAAGGTCGTGATGCCCGACAACGTCACCGCCGAGCGCACGCAGCTGCTCTCGATGTACGGCGCCGAGATCGTCTACAGCGAGGGCGCAAAGGGCAGCAACGGCGCCGTCGAGCTGGCGCTCGAGATGGCCGAGGCCAACCCCGACTACTACATGCCCTACCAGTACGGCAACGCCGCAAACCCTGCCGCCCACTACAACGGCACGGCGCCGGAGATCCATGAGGAGCTGGGCAACATCAGCGCCTTCGTCGCGGGTCTCGGCACCGGCGGCACGCTGATGGGCAACGCGCGCTACTTCAAGGATCAGGAGACGGGCACGCAGATTGTCGCCGCCGAGCCGCTGCAGGGCGAACTGGTGCAGGGCCTGCGCTCGCTCGACGACGGCTTCATCCCGCCGATCATCGACCTCTCGC
>JBIQMF010000003.1:0-17406 GCA_044463545.1 Solirubrobacterales bacterium | reverse complement strand
ACAACCAAATCGAGACGACCTTCGACAACATTCCGCAGGTCGGCTTCTCGCGACTCAACTTCCACCTCTTCGGCGGCAGCAACGGGCTGCTGCGCTCGTTGGCCTGCCCGACCTACAACAAGGCGCCGGCGCTGCCGACCTTCAGGTACGACTTCGAGGCCTGGACGGGCGCCCGTTCGACCAGCACCCTGCCGCTGAACCTCAAGAACTGCTTCGGCATCCAGGAATTGAAGAAGTTCAAGAAGTGCCTCCACTCGCGGCTGGTCGTGCGCCCCAACTACCAGTCGCGCGAGCGCGTCGGCCACGTCCGGCTCTACGTCGACGGCAAGCGCAAGTCGACGACCAACCGTACGCCCTACCGCTTCTCGATCCCGATCAAGCGCCTGAAGCTGAAGAAGCGCAAGGGCAACAAGCACAAACTGATGCTGCGCGCGGCCTACGACGACGGCACGATCTCGAAGAAGGAAATGACCTTCAAGACCTGCAGCAAGTAATTGCGAACATTAATGTTTCCTGATCGCTAGACTGTCCACAACCAGGAATCTGCGGACTGGGCCCTGCCCGGTCCGCAACGTGATCGAACGGGGATGGACAGATGGGCAGAAATGGACTTCGCCGCGTCAGCGTTGCGCTGCTTACCGCCGCGCTGCTGCTGCTGGCAGCAGCCGGCGCTTCGGCAAGGCTGACGACGAGCGTCAACACCTCACTTGTGCAGGGCAAGATCGACATCCTGCCGCGCTCTGAGACCGTGCCGACGGTGCGGCTGTGGTTCGATGATCTGGTGGCCGACAATCGTCTCGGCGCGCATGCCGACTTCATCGTCGACCTCGGCTTTGACTACGGCGACGACATCACGCCGCCCGAAAATGAGGAAGATCCGGAGAACTACCCGCCCGGCACGGACTTCCGCGAGACGGTCAAGAACCTCGTCGTCGAGATCCCGCCCGGTCTCGTCGGCAACCCCAACGCGATCCCGGTGGCCGAGCGCTGCGACCCGGTTGTCTTTGAGACCGGCGAGTGCCCCGAGTCGGCCACCGTCGGCGAGCTCTGGCTGAAGTACTCGGTGATCCACGGCACGCAGGAGAACCCGGCGAAGCTCAGCATCGTCCCGCTCGGTCCGCAGCGCCGCAAGCACTACACGAGCCCCAGCAGCGGATACACACGCGTTTCGTTGCTGCGCACCGATCCCGAAGTGCCGGCCGTCCTCGGCATCTTCGTCAAGGGACCGCTGAACATCGGACTCGTGCGCATGAAGCTCGAGGTCAGCCCGGTCACGAGCGAGGACCTGCGCCTGCGCACGATCACGCTCGACCCGGCGCCGCAGACGGTCTGGAACTTCAACACCGACGAGTGGAACAACATCCGTCTTGAGCGCATGGTGCTGAACCTCTTCGGCACACTGCCCAATGGCCACAGCTTCATGACCAGCCCGACCTCCTGCCAGCCCTGGACGACGCGGGTGTGGAGCAACGCACACTTCGGCTCCGGCGTAATCGACGGCGCGCCGCTGGGCGGCCTGCCGATCTATACAACCTCCGCGCCCCCGACGATCACGCCTGACTGCTCGAACGCTGCTGCGCTGCCCTTCCCGATCACTGGCGGCGTCTCAATCAGCACACCCGACCGCGCAACCTCGCCGGCCTTCTACTTCCAGATCGACAACCCGGGAGTGCAGGGTGACGGCCAGGCCTCGACCTCGCCGAAGTCGATCGTCACGCGTATCCCCGCGTCGATCAACGTCGACGTCGCGCAGCTTGGTCGCCTCTGCACCACCGCCAACTTCAATGCCGACGCCTGCCCCGCGCTCAGTCGCGTCGGCACGGTGACGATCAGGACGCCGCTGATCGCGGCCGGTCTGACAGGTGACGTCTACCTCGTGAAGGACGCAGGGGGCCCCGGGCTCCCCGACCTCGGCCTGCGCGTGCGTGGCGCCATCACCTTCACGCAGCGCGGCAGCAACCGCTACACCGGAGCGACGTACAACCAGATCGAGACGACCTTCGACAACATCCCGCAGGTTGGCTTCTCGAGCCTGACGTTCCACCTCTTCGGGGGCAGCAACGGCCTGCTGCGCTCGCTGCCCTGCCCGACCTACAACAAGGCCCCTGCGGTGCCCGACTTCACCTACACCTTCACCTCTTGGAGCGGCGCCACGAAGACGTCAACGACAAAGCTGAACATGGCCAGCTGCTTCGGTATCCAGCAGCTGAAGTCGTACAAGAAATGCCTGCACAAGCGCCTCCCGGTGCGGCCCAACTACCAGTCGCGCGCCCGCGTGAAGAAGGTGCAGCTGAAGATCGACGGCAAGACGCGCGCAACGGCGCGCAAGTCGCCCTTCCGCTTCAACCCCAAGCTCACAAAGCTGAAATTGAAGAAGCGCAAGGGCAACAAGCACAAGCTCGAAGTGCGCGCCGTCTACGACGACGGCACGGTCTCGAAGAAGCGCACGACCTTCCGCACCTGCCGCCGCTGAAGTTCCCCGCAAACGAAGCCCCCCAAAAACGCAGAACGCCTCCGCCGACGGGCGGAGGCGTCTGTGACTCGAGCGGGCTGCTTGCCGCGCGCGGGAGCGCTGCGGTCTCAGCCGCCCAGAGCCATCTTCTTGAGATCCATCGCCTCGGCGTAGACCTTGGGGTCGACTCCCATCTCGAGTGCGACCTCCTTGAGGTTGCGTCCGCTGGCGGCCGCCTCCTTGACGATCTCACCGGCCTTGTCGTAGCCGATGTAGAGGTTCAGCGCCGTGGCAGCGGCCAGGGTGTTCTCGGCCGAAGCCTTGACACCGGCCTTGTTCACCTCGATGCCGTCGACGCACTTCGTCGCCAGCAGGTGACCGGCCG
The DNA here is from genome assembly GCA_044463545.1 of Solirubrobacterales bacterium. GTDB lineage: Bacteria > Actinomycetota > Thermoleophilia > Solirubrobacterales > JACPNS01 > JACPNS01. Next base: position 14,569 of record JBIQMF010000003.1, on the reverse strand, counting down.
CCGAGAGCAGCTGGATCGACTCCAGCAGGTTCTTGGCGATCAGCGGGATGCGCACGTTGAGTTCGAACTGACCCTGCGAGCCGGCCACGGTGATCGCGGCGTCGTTGCCGATCACCTGCGCGCCGACCTGCAGCACGACCTCGGGGATCACCGGGTTGACCTTGCCCGGCATGATCGACGAGCCCTTCTGCAGCTCGGGCAGGAAGATCTCACCGATGCCGGCGCGCGGGCCGCTGCCCATCAGCGCCAGGTCGTTGGCGATCTTGGTGAAGGAGACTGCGACGACCTTCAGCGCGCCCGAGAGCTCGACCAGCGAGTCGCGGTTGGCCTGCGCCTCGAAGGGGTCGGCCGGCGGCAGCACCGTGATGCCCGAACCCTGCTTGATGTACTTGCGCGTGAGCTGGGCGAAGCGCTTGTGCGTGTTGAGGCCGGTCCCTGTCGCGGTGCCGCCCAGCGGGATCTGGCGCACGTGCGGCAATGTCGCGTTGACGCGCTCGATGCCGAGCTCGACCTGCTTGGCGTAGCCGCCGAACTCCTGGCCCAGCGTCACCGGTACGGCGTCCATCAGGTGGGTACGCCCGCTCTTGACCTGGTTCTTGAACTGACGCGACTTCTTCGACAGCGACTTCTCGAGCAGCTTCAGCGCCGGCATCAGCTTGTTCTCGATCTCTGCCAGCGCCGCAAGGTGGACGGCCGAGGGGAAGACGTCGTTGCTCGACTGGCCGTAGTTGACGTGGTCGTTGGCGTGGACGCCGCCACCGGCGATGTTGGCGATCACCTCGTTTGTGTTCATGTTGCTCGAGGTGCCCGAACCGGTCTGGAAGACGTCGATCGGGAACTGCTCGTCGTGCTTGCCGTTGGCGATCTCGTCACCGGCTGCGGCGATCTTGTTGGCGATACCGGGCTTGATCAGGCCGAGATCCTTGTTGGCGCGCGCGGCCGACGCCTTGATCAGGCCGAGCTTGCGCACGACCGGCAGCGGCATCGGGTGTCCGGAGACGGGGAAGTTGGCAATTGCCTTGTCGGTCTCGTCGCCCCACAGTTTCTTCTCCAGCGGCTTGCGGGCAGGCTTGGTGGCAGCGGACTTCTTCTTTGCGGGCGGCACGGCAATGCTCCTTGGGAGTAGGGGTGTTCGATGGGGCGCGACAAGCCAGTCAGCGCCGAAAAACATGCGCTGCGGACACTAGAAGATGATGCGCAGCGGTTTCTTGTCCAGGCGGCCCGCCACGAGCACCCTTGCGCCGACTGGCAACTAGCCTCGCCCGCGTGCCGCTGATCGACCGCACCCGCGACCGCCAGCTCGTCAAGCTCGCGCTGCCTGCGCTCGGTGCGCTGGCGGCCGAGCCGACCTATCTGCTCGTCGACACGGCGGTGGTCGGGCACCTCGGCACCACGCAGCTTGCGGCGCTGGGGCTGGCGGCCACCTTCCTGGCCAGCCTCTTCTGGCTCTTCAATTTTCTGGCCAATGCCACGACCACCCAGGTCGCCAACGCCCACGGCGCCGGGCGCGGCGACGAGGTCGGCTCGATCGCCGCGCAGGCCGTCTGGCTTGCGCTGATCATCGGCGCGGGGCTGACGCTGCTGGGCACACTCTTCGCCCCGCAGATCGTCGGCCTGCTGCAGGCCGAAGGACAGGTCGCCGAGCACGCAGCGACCTATCTGCGCATCAGCGCGCTGGGCGCGCCGATGGTGATGTTGGCGCTGGCCGGCCAGGGCTGGGCGCGCGGCGTGCAGCGCATGGACATCCCGCTGAAGATCCTCGTGGCCAGCAACGTGCTCAATCTCGTGCTCGAAGTGCTCTTCATCTACGGCTTCGGCTGGGGCATCGCAGGCAGCGCGTGGGGGACGGTGATCGCGCAGAGTCTTGCCGCCGCCCTCTTCTGCTGGAGGATGCGCGGCGTGCTGGCCGGTCACGGCGCGCGGCACTCCGAGCGGATGCGCGCGCTGCTGGTCTTCGGCGGCGATCTCTTCGTGCGCACGGGGCTGATGCTGCTGAGCTTCAACGTGATCAACGCGCTGCTGGCCCGCCAGGGGGCGACGCCGCTGGCGGCCAACCAGGTGCTCTTCCAGTTGATGGTCTTTCTGGCGCTGGTGATGGACTCGGTGGCGATCTCGGGTCAGACGTTGATCGGCGGCGAGCTTGGCGCGGGCCGGCGCAAACCGGCGCTGGCCTTCGAGCGCCGGATGACGGTGCTCTCGCTCTTTGCCGGCTCCGCGCTGGCGGCGCTGCTGGCGCTGGGCCACAGCGCGATCCCGCAGGCGTTCACATCAGATCATGCGGTGCTGGCCGAGATCGCGCGCGTCTGGTGGCTCTTCGTGATCTACGTGCTGCTGAGCGCTCCGCTCTATGCCTGGGACGGCGCGCTGCTGGGCGGCGGCGACTCGCGGGCGATGATGTGGATTCTCGTCTGCGCCGCAGGCGCGGCGCTGCCGACGGCGCTGCTGCTGATCAACGACCCTGCCACGGCGATCGTCGGCGCGTGGATCTCCTACAGCGTCCTGAACCTCGGCCGACTGATCGGAAGTGCCTTACGCGTGCGGTCGGGGAAGTGGGCCGAAGTCGTCACACCCGCGTAGCTGAGTGGTTGCAACTACGTCTTGTTTCGTAACGTGCGGGTCGGTAGCGTTCATTACCTATGGAGGCTAAAGTAATGGACATGGCCGCAGCAAAGCGCAAACGTGACGGCAAGGTCAAGGTCACCAGTCAGGGACAGGTCTCGATCCCGCGCGACGTGATGCGCGAGGCAGGGATCAAGCCGGGCGACGAGCTGCAGGCCAGCGTCGACGAGGCAGGCCGGATCGTCATGCAGCGGACCCTCAACTGGGTTGAAGAGTTTGCCGGTAGTGCTCCGGGCGGGTTGACGCAAGCCGACATCAGAAAGATGCGCGACGAATGGGACCGGTAGTGATGGACACCGGCGTCGTCGTGGCTTTGCTCGACGGCGATGATGCTCATCACGTCGCAGTTCGGCGCGAACTCGACCGGCTTCAGGGGGACGACCGGCGTTTCGCCGTCTCAGCAGTCACGCTGGCTGAACTGCTTTCAGGGCCGTCGCCGCTACAGCGACAGCGCGCCGCGGAACTTGTTGCCGGTCTTGGCGACCGAAACCTCATCGTCGTTGATGGTGACGTCGCAACGCGGGCAGGTGCGCTGCGCGTCAAGAAGAAGTCCCTCGCCACACCCGACGCGCTTGTCGCTGCGAGCGCTGAAGCGATCGACGCGGAAGTAATCCTCACCACCGACCGCAAACTCGCAAAACTCGATCGCGCGCGCTATATCGGCAGGTCGCGTCGCTGACGAGCGGGCCACATAGACTCACCCCCTGCAAATGAGCGTCTTTGAACCCGTCAAGCAGGGGGAGAGTTTCCCCCAGATCGAAGAGCGCATGCTGGCGCGCTGGAAGCAGCTCGGCGTCTTCGAGAAGTCGCTCGAGCAGCGTGCCGGCGCCGAACGCTTTGTCTTCTATGAGGGCCCGCCCACGGCCAACGGTCGCCCCGGTTCGCACCACGTGCTGGCGCGCGTCTTCAAGGACATCTTCCCGCGCTACAAGATGATGCAGGGCTACCTCGTCGAGCGCAAGGCCGGCTGGGACTGCCACGGCCTGCCCGTGGAGCTCGAGATCGAGCGCGAACTGGGCCTCTCGAGCAAGCACGAGATCGAGGACTACGGCATCGCCGAGTTCAACGCCAAGTGCCGCGAATCGGTCTCGCGCTACGTCGAGGACTGGAACGCGCTGACCGAGCGCGTCGGCTTCTGGATCGACCTCGATGACCCGTACCGCACGATGAGCAATGACTACGTCGAGTCGGTCTGGTGGTCGCTCAAAGAGCTCGACAAGAAGGACCTGCTCTACGAGGGTCACCGCGTCGTGCCCTACTGCCCGCGGTGCGGCACCGCGCTCTCGAGCCACGAAGTCGCGCAGGGCTACAAGGACGTCGAGGATCCGTCGGTCTACGTAAAGCTCAAGGTCAGCGGCGAAGACGACACCTATCTGTTGGTCTGGACGACGACGCCGTGGACGCTGCCCGGAAACGTCGCCGTCGCCGTCGGTCCGGACATCGAGTACGCGCGCGTCGAGCACGAGGGCGAGACCCTGATCGTCGCGGCCGATCTCGTCGAGCGCGTGCTCGGCGAGGGCGCCAGCGCGGCGAGCACGCTCAGCGGTCGCGAGCTCACGCAGCTGACCTACGACGGCCCCGTCTTCGAGCTGGCCGACCGCCCGGCCGCCCCGAGCCCCGTGATCGTCGGAGACTTCGTCACCACCGAGGACGGCACCGGGCTTGTGCACATCGCTCCCGCCTTCGGTGAGGACGACTACCAGGTCGCCGCCGCCAACGGCATCTTCGATCCGACGCGCCAGGAGACGCTCTACAACCCCGTCGACCTGGCCGGCAACTACACCGTTGTTGTGACGGGATTCTCCGGTCGCTTCGTCAAGGACCCCGAGCTGACGGAGGCGCTGATCGCCCATCTCGACGCGCGCGGGCTGCTCTTCAAGAGCTTCACCTACGAGCACAGCTACCCGCACTGCTGGCGCTGCGCGACGCCGCTCATCTACTACGCCAAGGGAAGCTGGTACATCAAGACGACGCAGCTGCGCGACGCGATGCTGGCCGGCAACGAGTCAATCAACTGGCACCCCGAGCACATCAAGCACGGACGCTTCGGCAACTGGCTCGAGAACAACATCGACTGGGCGCTCTCGCGCGAGCGCTACTGGGGTACGCCGCTGCCGGTCTGGGTCAACGACGAAGATCCGACCGAGCGCGTCGTGATCGGCAGCTACGCCGAGCTCGAGGAGCTGGCCGGCAAACCCGTCGAGGATCCGCACCGGCCCTTCATCGATGAGTTCACCTTCGCCCCGCCCAGCGGCGCCGCCGGCACGATGCGCCGCGTGCCCGAGGTGATCGACGACTGGTACGACAGCGGCTCGATGCCCTTCGCCCAGTGGCACTACCCCTTTGAGAACGAGCAGCACTTTGAAGAGATGTTCCCGGCGCAGTACATCTGCGAAGGACTCGACCAGACGCGCGGCTGGTTCTACAGCCTGCTGGCCGTCTCGACATTGCTCTTCGGCCGCCCGAGCTACGAGACGGTGCTCTGCCTCGGCCTCATCCTCGACCCCGAGGGCCAGAAGATGAGCAAGTCGCGCGGCAACGTCGTCGCGCCGTGGGACGTGATCGACGAGCACGGCGCAGACGCCTTCCGTTGGTACTACTTCACGAGCAAGGAGCCCTGGGCCGGCTACCGCTTCTCCAGCGAGACCGTCGGCGAGAGCGTGCGCAAGTTCCTGCTGACGCTCTGGAACACCTACGGGTTTCTCGTGCTCTATGCCAACGCCGGCGACGAGGACGGCGCCGCGGCGGCCCCGCCGGAGCAGCGCGGCGACCTCGACCGCTGGGCGCTCAGTCGCCTGGCCTCGACGGTGGCCACCGTCACCGAACGCCTCGACGACTACGACGTGACGAGCGCCGGACGCGCCATCGACGCGCTCGTCGACGACCTCTCCAACTGGTACGTGCGCTCAAGCCGCCGGCGCTTCTGGGAGGCCGAGCCCGACGCCATCGCGACGCTGCGCGAGTGCCTGCTCACGATCTCGCAACTGCTGGCGCCCTTCACCCCCTTCATCGCCGACGAGCTCTACACGAAACTGGCCGGCAATGACGGCGCAGAGTCTGTGCACCTCACCGACTTTCCGCAGGTCGACGAGGTACTCCTCGACCCGCGGCTCGAGTCGGACATGGCCACGGCGCGCCAGGCAGTCGAGCTTGCGCGGGCGGCGCGTGCGCAGGCCAAGGTGAAGATCCGGCAGCCGCTGGGAGAGTTGGTCGTGGTCGCGACCGGCGACGAGCAGGCCGCGATCGAGCGCTTCGACGCGCTGATCCTGGCCGAACTCAACGTCAAGAGCGTGCGCTACGTGACCGACGCCGACGAACTCGCGCGCTTTGAGCTGCGTCCCAACTTCAAGGCGCTGGGACCGCGACTGGGCAGGCACATGCCGCTGGCCAAGGAGGCGATCGCCGCGCTCGACGGCGCCACCGCCAACGAGAACCTGAAGGCCGGCAAACCCGTGCGCATCGAAGTCGGAGGCGAAGAACACCTGCTCACGGCCGACGACGTGCAGGTCGTGCTGGCGCCGCTCGAGGGCTATCAACTCGAACGCGAGGGCAGCCACGCCGTGGCGCTCGACCTGACCATCACCGATGAGCTCAAGGTCGAGGGTCTGGCGCGCGAGATCGTCCACGCCGTGCAGAATGCGCGCAAGGAGTCGGGCCTGCTGGTCGAAGACCGCATCGAGCTGCAGCTGGACGGCGACCCCGCGCTGATGCAGGCCGCAGAACGTCACAGCGATCAGATCGCTGGCGAGACCTTGGCGACGAGCATCGAGTTCGGCGAACTCGCCGAGGGTGAGCTGGCAACGATCGAGGGGCTGCAGCTGCGAATCAAACTCACCAGGCACGGGTTGGAGGGCTGAGATGAATGAGCTGCTGAACCAGAACCGCGTCCGCGTTCTTCCTGTTGTCCTCGCGACGGCGCTGGCGCTGCTGCTGGCGCTCGCCGCCCAGCAGGCCGACGCCGCCAGGACCGACAAGGGGGCCGTCAAGCAGGGCGTCAAGTGGATGCGCGGCACCAGCCTCAAACAGTTCCCGGGCACGGGCTTTCAGTCCGATGCGCTGCAGGCGCTGATGGCTGCCAGGCGCGCCGGCGCGAGCGTGCCCGCCGCCACGCGCGAGAAGTTCCTGCGCCCGGTGCGCGACAACGCCAACAGCTACGCGCTGACGGCCGGAAGCGCCGCCAAGGTGATCCTCGCGGCCGTGGCCGGCGGCGAGAACCCGCGCTGTTTCGGCCCCGTCAGCAAGAACGGCGATGAGCGCTCGGACTTCGTCGACGCGCTGATGGCCGAGTACGACGCGAAGACGGGACGCTTCGGGGTCTCTGCCTTTGACCACGGCCTTGCGCTGACGGCGCTGAAGGCCGCCAAGGTCAAGATCCCCTCGCGCGCCGTGCGCTTTGCCAAATCGCGTCGCGGCAAGTACGGCTGGGGCTTTGGTCTGGTCAAGAGCGGCGGCGATGACATCGAGTCGACGGCCGTGATGATCCAGGGCCTGCGCGCCGCCGGCGTCAAGAAGAGCGACTCGGCCCTGCGAGCGGCGCTGCGCTGGGTCACCTACCAGCGCAACTCCGACGGCGGCTACAACCCTGTCACCTCGAAGACGGCCGGCGAGACCCAGGCCGACGCGACCGCCTACGTCGTGCAGGCGGCGGCCTCGATGGGCGCCCAGCGCCCGTTGATGAAGAAGGCCAAGCGCGCGCTGCGCGCGTTGCAGCAGCGCGACGGGTCTTTCCGCGCCCAGCCCAGCTCAAACAGCGAGTTCAAGGGCATTTCGACCGCCAACGTGGTGCTGGCTCTCTCGGGGCGGCACCTGCCCGTCGTGACGCGCAGGACACCGGCCAGGGCCTGCTCCTGAGCCCGTTTTGGTCGGACAATGTGAAGGTGTTAACGCCAGCTTGACGGGAGCAATCGCATCGATCGACGGCGTTAGGCTGTTCATTCTGTGATGTCAGGCACAAGTCTCCTCAGCCGCGTCAACACACAGCACGTGATCCTCCTGGTCGGCGTGCTCGTGGCGCTGCTCGCGGTGATGTTCCGTCCCTCCGGCGCCGTCGCCGACCTGCCCTCGCGCGCCGTCGTCTTCGGCAGCTGGGACGGCGACTCGACGAAGACCGTCGAGCTTTCGAAGCTGACGCAGATCTCACGCGACTACGACGTGATCCCCTCGGGCAAGGGCAAGCCGGTCACCTCAAAGCTGACCGGCGTGCCACTGATCGACCTGCTGCGCGAGGCCGAGGTCGACCTCGGCGGGGTCGGTTTTGCGCGCGTGCGCCTCAACACCGACGACGACAGCCGTCTGGCGCTGGTGCCCTTGCACCCGGACAAGAACGAGCGACCCCCGCTGGTGCTCTCGAGCGGCAAGGTTGGGTCGCGCTCACTGGGAACCCCGGCGCTTGTGCCGGCGCAGCCCGAGAGCGACAAGCCGATCCGCCAGGACAACATCGTCGGATTCTCCAAGAACAAGCCCTACATCCAGGTCCTCCCCGGCAAGCCCGGCGCCAAGCTCATAAGCATCAAGATCAGCAAGGGCAGGCCGAACAAGGACGGTCAGTACCGCCTCACCGCAAACCGTCGTAACGGCAGCGGGTCGACCGCAACCTACGAGTGGTTCCAGACCGACGCCAAGGGCGACCAGGTGCTGCTGGGCAGCGGCCAGACGATCACAACCACGGCGACCGGCAACAAAGAGGTCGTGGTCAGTGTCGTGGTGACCGAGAAGACGACGGGCTCGATGGGCATGCAGTACATGACCTACATCCCCAAGAGCAGCGATAGCGGCAAGACTTCGAGCCCCGGCAGCGGCAGCGGGTCCGGCAGCGGTCGTGGTCCGGGCAGCGGCTCGGGCAGCGGCGGCGGCTCTGGCAGCGGCAACTTCGGCAGCGGCGGCATCACGACGACGCCCACGCCGTTCCGGCCGCCGACCACCACGCCGAACACGCCCAAGCGCGCGCCGGACATTCCGGCGACGCCGCCGCCGGTGACGATGCCGGATCAGGGCAGCGCCCCGGTCACTCCGGACGTCGACACAAGTGCCATCACCAACGTTGCGCAGAATGTCACCGGTGTCGGTGGTCTGCGCGCCGTCTCCGGAATCCTGCTGAGCTCGCCGACGATTGCCCCGTCGGCAGGCGGCGGCGGGGGTTCCCCGATCAGTGCTCTGCCGGCTCCCGTGGCCGATGAGCTCAGTTCGATCTTTCAGCCGGTCGACGACGCCGAGGATGTCTGGGCGTATCTGCTGGCGATATTGTTCGCGTTCACTATTTCTGGGGCAGTAAGGGAGTGGGTCAAACCGTGACGTCATTGATATTCGCCGCATCGGCAGGCGACCAGATCACACAGGCCGTGGCCGATGTGGCCGAGGCGTTGCGCTACCCGGTACTCATCGTCGCAATGTTGGCGCTGGTCCTCGTGGCCTGGGAGATCGGCCGCCTGGCCGTGGAGGCCTGGAAGCGCAGCCAGCGCCCGAAGACCCCGTTCGACGTGACCGCACGTCAGGCGATGGGCCAGCGCGTGGCCGGCGACACGGCCGGCGCGCAGGCGACGCTGACGAGCTACGCCTACGGCGAAGCGCTCAAGAAGGCGGCGATTTCGACCCTGACTGCTCCCGACCCGCTCGACGCCGCGCGCGCCGTGATCGAGTACGACCTCTATGTCTCCAAGCGACTCGACCGGGTGCGCCTGCTGGTGCGTGCCGGCCCGGCGCTGGGACTGATGGGAACGCTGATTCCGCTGGCGCCGGCGCTGGCCGCGCTGGGCAAGGGCCAGCCCGACGTCCTGGCCGACGAGTTGCAGACGGCATTCGCCATCACCGTCGTCGGTGTGCTCGTCGGTCTTCTGGCCTTCGCCATCGCGCTCGTGCGCGAGCGCTACTACACGCGCGACCTCGCAGACCTTGAGTTCCTGCGCGAACTGCGCGGCGACTCGGCGCTCCCGCCGGCGGCGACGACGCCGCAGCCGGCTGCGGCCGGCCAGGCCTACAAGGCCGCCACCGACAATCCGCCGGCCGCCGCCAGCGCAGAGGCCGGCAAGACGGCGGTCAGCCCCGCCGCGCGCGCAGCGGCAGTGCCGCCTGCAGCAGCGACACCCCCCGCAGCGGCAACACCGCCCAAGCCGGCAACTACGGCGCCCGCTGCAACCCCCGGCGCGGCCATCCCGCCGGCCCCGGCCTCTCCCGGTGCGCCGCAGGTGCCGGCTCCGCAGCCAGCCCCCACAGCAGCACCTCCAGCCTTTCCGCCTCCGGCCGCAGAGCAGCCCAAGCGCCGCTTCGGCCTGAAGAAGAAGTCGAAGCCCGAAGGCCCGGCCGCGCCCGGGATCTTCCCGCCGCCTCCGCCGGCCACGCCCGCGCCGCCACCGGCCGGCGGCGCAAAGGACGCCGCTGACCAGAAGAAGACGGACGAGAAGAAGGACGCCTGAGCGTGAAGGTCACGCCGACTCCCGGCAGCGTCTCCGGTCGCCGCATCGATCGTCTCGGCGACCCGCTCGAGGGCCTCATCAACCTCTTCGACCTGGCGCTCGTGCTGGCCGTCGGGCTGCTGCTTGCAGCGCTCTCGTCGGCTGGCGCCGTCGGGCTCGTCTCCGGCGGCAGCGGCGCAGGCACGCCGATCCCCGGCCAGCCCAGCGGCGGGCAGCAGGCACAGGGTCAGGGCACGGCCGTCGGCACGGTCTACCGCCTGCAGGACGGCAGCTACGTCTTCGCGCCCAGCGGCGAGGCCACCGGCGCAACCGGGTCGACCGGGGCCACCGGGAGCAGCACCGTGCCGCAGGGCGCCACGCCGATGCCTTCGCCGACGGCCGGCACGGGTGGCGGGACGCCTCAGCAGCCGCAACAGCCGCAGCGGACGATCCCGCCCAGCGGCGGCTCGCCGGGTCCTTAGTCGCGGCCTTCGGTCGGCCGCACTGCTCAGAGTCGCGGCGCCCCGCAGGCCGCAGCACCCTGACGGGTGCGAGTCAGGGCCCTCAGGCCTCGTCCTGCAGCTGCCCGCCGATGGCGTAGTCGCTCTTCTTCATGTCCTCGAAGATCACCCAGCAGTGGTCGGGCGAGGTCTTACCGACCTCGACGAGCGTCTTGGTGATCTGCTTGGCCATCTCGTCCTTCTGCTCGCGGGTGCGTCCCTCAAACAGCTTGATCGTGACTACTGGCATGTCTTGTCCCCTGTCTCTGGTCAGGCCAGCGCCGGCTCAAGCTCGGCGTCGAGGCGGCGCTTGGGCAGCGCGCCGATCACCTTGTGGGCGACGTCGCCGTCCTTGAAGAGGATCAGCGTCGGGATCGACATCACCTGATACTTCTGCGTCGTCTCAGGGTTCTCGTCGATGTTGAGCTTGACGATCTGGAGGTCGTCTCCGCGCTCCTTGGCGATCTCTTCGAGGACCGGAGCAACCATGCGGCACGGCCCGCACCACGGCGCCCAGAAGTCGACAAGCACGGGCTTGTCGGACTCGATGACACTGCCCTGGAAGTCTGCGTCGGTGACGGTGGTGATATCAGCCATGGTTTGCTGCTCCTGATGGTGGACTTGTCTCGTGGCCTATTACTTCAAAAAGTATAGCGACTCGCGTCACTGCGTCCTGGCGGCGAACTCGGCGTCGACGCGGCGCTTCAGCCCCGGCACACGCACTGCCGCCTCGATGGCGATCTGCGGGCTCATCTTCGACTCGCCGGCACGGCGTTCGGTGAACCAGATCGGCACTTCGAGCACCTGCTTGCCGGCGCGGATGGCGCGGTAGGTGAGTTCGATCTGGAAGCCGTAGCCGTTTGAGATCACCTTGTCGAGGTCGATGGCCTCGAGTGTCTCGCGCCGGAAGCACTTGAATCCGCCGGTGATGTCCTGCACGTCGACGCCGAGGATGCGGCGCGCATAGAGGCCGCCGCCGCGGCTGATCACCTTGCGCAGGAAGGTCCAGTCGCGCACGCCGCCGCCGGGCACGTAGCGCGAGCCGATGGCGAGGTCGCACTCCTCGTGGGCGGCGCGCACGAGGCGCGGCACATCGCGCGGATCGTGCGAGAAATCCGCGTCCATCTCGACGATCAGGTCGGCGCCGTTCTTGAGCGCGACGTCGAAGCCGGCGAGGTAGGCGCGGCCGAGCCCCTCCTTGCCCTTGCGGTGCAGCACCTGGACGTTGCTGTAGTTCTCGGCCAGCACGTCGGCGGCGTCGCCGGTGCCGTCGGGCGAGTTGTCGTCGACGATCAGAACCGTCGCGCGCTCCGTGATCTCGGACAGTCGCTGCACCGCGGCCGCGACCACAGGACCGATGTTCTCGGCCTCGTTGTAGGTCGGCAGGATGAGCCAGACGTCGGCGTCTATGCGGTCGAAGTGGCGCATGGAGCGTCAAGCCTAACCGTGATCACATCGCCGGCACGCGCACGAGCCGCGGGGCCTTCAGCCAGGGGCTTCGCACGATCCAGAAATGCACGAGGTCGCGCTCTTCGATCGCCAGCACGGCGCCCGACTGCTTGCGCCAGGCCAGCGACCAGAGCACGCCGTAACCGGCCGTGGCCACAGCCAGGTGCGGAAACCAGTAGGTGCTGACTGCTGCGACCAACGTCAGGGCCAGCACCGGCCAGAGTCGTCCCAGCAGCACCGCTGCGGGTTCGATCTGCGGAAAGACGGGCTCGGGGCGCGAGTGTGCCAGCAGCTCCCGCACGGGCTCCTGAACGGCGTCTGCGCGCCCCAGCCAAAGGCCGCTGGCGACGCAGATCACCAACCAGGCGATGCTGATGAGCGTCAGCGTGCTGCCGGCGAACCAGGCCAGGGAGCCTGCGCTGATGAGGATCAGGGCGATGGCCGCAGAGCCGACGAGCAGGACGCAGCCGTGCAGGTAGTCGCAGTAGCGCACGCGCTCAGAGCTCCTGCAAGAAGCTGGCGACACCCGCCGTGCCCGCGACCATCAGGTCGGCGGCGTCGATCAGCCGCTGCGGCGACTCCTCGGAGGCGACCCCGACGCAGAGCGCCTGTTGCAGATCGCCGCGTGCCTCGAGCGTCAGCAGTGCATCGAATGCGTCGACGTCGGTGTTGTCGTCGCCGACGTAGGCGGCGAAGTCGTACGCGCCCTGCTTGACCAGCCGCGAGACGGCAAGGCCCTTGTTGAAGTCGATCGGCGGGCGGATTTCGAGCACCATGCGTCCACGGTGGATCTCGAACCCGCGCTCGCGCGCGGCGCGGGCCGCATCTTCGATCAGCTGCTCGGCCTCTTCGGGGTGGTCGGTGCCGCGCCAGTGCAACGCTTGGATGAAGGACTTGTCTTCGAGCCGTACGCCGGCACGGCGCAGGCCGGCCGGGTCGATGGCGCCGACGAACTCCTGGATCGGCGCCTGCCATGCGGCGAGTTCGGGCGCGCGTTCGGTCTCGCCGGTCACGGGATTTATGAGTTCGGCGCCGTGCGCTCCGGCGTAGACAACGCCCCCGACCCCGACGAGTCGTTTGGCGTCGGCCGCTGAGCGCCCGGAGACACAGGCGACAAGCCCCAGCCTTGCCGAGAGGCGACCGACCACGCGGCTGACCTCAGTCGGTACGAGCGCGTCGTCGGCGCGCCGCACGACCGGCGCCAGCGTCCCGTCGACGTCGAGAAACAGCGCGCAGCGAGCAGGCTCCTGCTTTGCCGCGCGCCTGAAGCTCGCGGCGGCATTTTCTCGCTCCTTGCGCATCGGGTTAGTATCGCCTACTCGATGGCTGCGCCCGATCAACAGCACGCGGCGCCCGGCGCTCCCGATCCCAGGGACGTCGCGCAGCGCACCGGGATCGGCACCGCGGCAGGCGCCTTCAGCGCCATGTTCGGCGTCGGTGGCGGCACCGTGCTTGTGCCGCTGCTCGTGCTCTGGCGCGGCTTCAACGAGAAGCGTGCCACCGGCACGTCGCTGCTTGCGATCGCCATCATCGCCGCCTACGCGGCCGTCAGCTATTCCTTCTTCGGGCAGCTCGACGTCGCGAAGGGCCTGCTCATCGGGCTTCCGGCCGTCGGCGGGGTCGTCTTCGGCACATGGGTGCAGCAGCGCATTCCCGACCGCGTGCTCTCGGGCATGTTCGCCGGCCTCATGGTGCTCGTGATCCTGCTCTATCTGGTGGTCGAGTGATCGAGCTCGTCGAGGTCATCGCCGTCGGCTTTCTGGCCGGCACCGTCTCGGGGCTCTTCGGCGTCGGCGGCGGGGTCGTCTTTGTGCCCAGCCTTGTGTTCATCTTCGGCATGAGCCAGGCCGAGGCCAACGCCACCTCACTGCTGGCGATCGTGCCGGTTGCCCTGATCGGCAGCTGGCGTCAGAGCCGGTATGGCAACGTCGCCGTCAAGGAAGGCATCTGGATCGGCATCGTCTCGCTGCCGGCCGCCGTGATCGCCGCCTACGTGGCCAACGAGATCCCCGAGTCGACCCTGCAGCTGCTCTTCGTGCTGCTGGCTGTCTACGTCGCCTTCCGCATGGCGCGTCGGGCGCTGACGCCGCCGCCCGCGCAGGCCGCCGCCGACGAGGGCGGGCCGCAGGCCGCCGGCTGAGTGCCGCGCCGTCAGGCCTTGCGCGGCACGCCGGTCGCGCGTGCCAGCACGAAGTCGAGGATCGGGCGCGGCGTCAGGTGCGCGCTGAAGGCCTGCAGCTTGGCCGGGGTGCCGACGATGTAGCGGGCCCTGGGGCGCCGCGCCGTGAGCGCCTGCTCGATCGACTTTGCGACCGTCTCGACGGGCTTGGCGGTCTTCTGCATGACCCCCAACGTGCGGCGCATGCCCTTCATGTGGCCGGCGTAGAGGTCGTGTTCGCGCTGGCTCATGGCCGCGACGCCGTCGTCGAACATCTGCTGGGCTTCGCCCCACATGTCGGTCTGGGTGTTGGCCGGCTCAACGAGCACGACCGGGATCTTCCAGGGCGAGAGCTCGATCCGCATGGCGTCGGCCATGCCTTCGACGGCGAACTTCGAGGAGTTGTAGGCGCCCGTCCACGGGGTCGACACGCGGCCGCTCACGGAGGAGACGAA
>JBIQMF010000002.1:0-18128 GCA_044463545.1 Solirubrobacterales bacterium | reverse complement strand
CGCAGGATCTCGGCAACGCCTTCTTCCCGATCGTTGCCTCGGTGCTGATCTTCCGCGACGCGGGCGACGGGCCCGATGCGGGCTTCCCGCTCGCGACCTCGGCCTTCCTCGTGGTTATCTGGCTGGGCGTCCTGCTGGGCGCCGCCCTGGCGCGCGTGCAGCGCAGCGAGTACTGACGTCAGGCGCCGCTGAGGCCGAATTCGCCCGCGATCAACTCGTAGGAGCGCACGCGGGCGGCGTGGTCGTGCGTGATCGTCACGAGTACCGCTTCGTCGGCGCGGTACTGCTCGACGACTTCTTCGATCTGCCTGCGCACCGACGTCGGGTCGCCGATCACCATGCGGCGCGAGTGGCTGACGCCGGGCTCGCGGCCCTCACTGCGCAGGAAGGCCAGCGCCTGCTCGACGGGCGGCACCTTGATCGGGCTGCCGCGCCTGAGCAGCATCATCGACATCTGGATCGACGCTGCCAGCTTGCGCGCCTCGGCGTCGTCCTCGGCGCAGATCACCCAGATGCCGACCATCGAATGCGGCGCCGCCAAGGTCTTGGAGGGCTCGAATGCGGCGCGGTAGGAGCGCGCGATCTGCGCGCCTTCGCTGTTGATGAAGTCGGCGAAGGCGTAGGGCAGGCCGAGCTCCGCAGCCCAGATCGAAGACTGCGCGGACGAGCCCAGCAGCCAGACTTCGGGCCGCTCGTTGTCGCCGGGCAGGGCGTCCTGCAGTCGCTGGAATGGGTGGTCGTCAGGCAGCTCGCGGCGGAGGTAGGCAAGCAGTTCGAGCAGTTGCTGCGGGAAGTCGTCTGCGGCGGCCTGCCTGCGGTCGCGCTGGAGCGCGTACTGGGTGATCGGGTCGGTGCCGCTGGCGCGTCCCAGCGCCAGATCGATGCGGCCGGGGTAGAGGCCGGAGAGGAGGCTGAAGACCTCGGCGACCTTGAAGGGCGAGTAGTGGGGCAGCATCACGCCGCCGCTGCCGACGCGGATGCGGCTGGTGTGTTCGGCGACGGGCCCGATCAGCACCTCGGGCGCAGGGCCCGCGAGCGCGAGGCCGTGGTGCTCAGCCAGCCAGTAGCGGTGATAGCCCAGCGCGTCGGCGCGTTCGGCCAGATTGATCGTGTTGCGCAGTGCGTCGGCCCCGCTTGAGCCTTCGGGCACCGGCGTCTGGTCGAGCACGCTGAGCTTGAATTCGGCGCTCACGGCAGCCGCTCCTGCACCCACCCGGCGCAGCTGACGGCGACGTCGAGGTCGATCTCGTGGCCGCCCGCGAAGGCGACAAGTTCGGGGGAGAGTCCAGCGGCCGAGAGTTTGTTCATGGCGATCTCCGCGAAGCCGAAGTCGACCTCGTGGTCGGCCTCGCCGTGGACGATCAGCACCGGCAGATCCTCGCGTCCCTCGAACTGCGGCCGCCACGAGGCATCAGAAAGCACGGGCAAAAAACCGCCGAAGGCGATCACGCCGGCCGGTGCCTGGCGCTCGGCGCTGAAGGCCTGGGTGTAGCTGACTGCCGCACCCATCGAGAAGCCGGCGAAGATGGCACGTTCCGCTGGCAGCGCCGCGCGCTCGAGCGCGTCATCGATGAACCAGCCGACACGCTCACTCCCGGCGGCGAAGCTCTCGGGCACGGGGTCTCCGAAGTCGCTTGTTGCAAACCATCTGAAGCCGTGCTCGTCGGGCAGCTGCAGCGGCCCGCGCGGGGCAAATACGTCGAGCCGGTGATCGGGGTCGAGCAGGTCTGCCAGCGGCATCATCTCGCCCTCCCAGGAGCCGCTTCCGTGGAAGAGAAAGAGCGCGCCGCGCGCCGATTCCGCCGCCGGTCGCTGCATCAACTCAAGACTCATGCGCCGACCTCGGCGATCAGCTTTGGCGTGATCGAGGCCACGGCGTCGACACTGATCGCGGCCTGCGCCAGCACCTCGGGCGGGGGCGGAAAGTCGCGGTTGGGCACGGCGATCACCTGCATGCCGGCGGCAAGCGCGGCGCGGATGCCGTTGCCCGAGTCCTCGATCACCACGCAGTCGGCTGGATCTGCATCGAGCCCCTGCGCCGCGCGCAGGAAGACGTCGGGCGCGGGCTTGCCGCGGCCGGCCTCTTCGGACGAGACGGTCGTGCTGAGCAGCTCTGCGATACCGGCAAGGTCGGCCACAAGGTCGATCAACTCGCGGTCGCTGGATGAGGCGATGGCGCACGGCCAGCGCTGCGCCGACGCGCGCACGAGCTCTGCCGCGCCGTCGATCAGCGGCAGCTCTTGGCGGTAGATCGCTGCCAGTTCTGCCACCACACGGCGGTTGATCTCTTCGGCCGGCAGCGGCACGGCCAACTCGTCGCGCATGTAGGCAGACCACTCGAAGGAGGCCATGCCCATCATCGCCGTCGGCGAGTCGTCACGCCAGTGGCCGCCGACGGCGCGCACGAGCTTCTCGCGCGCCGCATCCCAGACGTGCTCAGTCTCGACGATCACGCCGTCCATGTCGAAGATCACTGCTGCCACCGGCATGACCGGGACGGTAACCGCTCGGCGCTGGGCCGCGGCTTCATATGAAGTAAACGGACTACAGTCCGTTTCTTGCTACGATGTTGACATCGAGAGGTTTGGGCCAGCAGCACAACGAGCAATGAGACGAGTGAGATCATGACTAAGCAGACGAAATTTGAACTAGGCGTCGTGACCTTTGCCGACAACGGCGCCGATGAGCACGGGAAGCACCCGATCTTCGCCCCCGACGAGCGCATGCGCAACCTGATCGAAGAGGCGGAACTCGCCGACTCGATTGGGCTGGATGTCTTCGGCGTCGGCGAGCACCATCGCGACGACTACGTCGTCAGCTCGCCTGCCGTGGCACTGGCGGCGATCGCTGCGCGCACCCAGAACATCCGTCTGACCAGCGCCGTCACGGTGCTCAGCAGCGCCGACCCCGTGCGCGTCTACGAAGAGTTTGCGACGGTCGACTTGATCAGCGGCGGCCGCGCCGAGATCATGGCCGGGCGCGGCTCCTTCATCGAGACCTTCCCGCTCTTTGGCCAGTCGCTCGACGACTACGACGACCTCTTTCTCGAGCACCTGCAGCTGCTGCTGAACGTGCGTGAGAACGAGATTGTGACCTGGCGGGGCAAGCACCGCCCGGACATCGACGCGCGCGGTGTCTACCCGCGGGCACTGCAGCAGCCGCTGCCGGTCTGGATCGCCGTCGGGGGATCACCCGAGTCGGTCGCCCGTGCCGGCCTGATGGGCCTGCCGCTGACGATCGCCATCATCGGCGGCACGCACGACCGCTTCGTGCCGCTTGTCGAGCTCTACCGTCGCGCGAGCTCGCAGGCCGGACACGAAAGCCTGCCGCTGGGCATCAACAGTCACGTCTTTGTCAGCGAGTCAAAGAGCGCGGTCGACGACTACTACGACTACTACGCCCCGGGCATGACGCGGATCGGCCGTGAGCGTGGCTGGCCGCCGATGACGCGCGATGATTTCGAGCAGCGCATCGCCGGCGGCGGCATCCCGTGGATCGGCGCGCCCGAGGAGATCGCCGAGCGCATCGTTGAGTCGTGGGAGCTGTTCGACAACTCGCGCTTTCTGATCCAGAGCAGCGTGGGCCGCATTCCGCATGACGTTGCGATGAACTCGATCGAGCTCTTCGGCAACAAGGTCGCGCCGATCGTGCGCGAAGAGATCGCCAGGCGCAAGGCAGCGCGCGAGTCGGGCTCGGCCTAGGATGTCGGCGCAGCTCCGGCCGCCGACGCGGCCACGAGCGCTGCGGGCGCGTCGGCTTGAGGTTCTGGGGCCGTCCGGCTCGGCCACGCCAAGCCGGACGGCGCGGCCCGGTCAGGCCGCGCCGCTTGCGACTGGTCCGCCGCGCCGTTCCTCTGCTGCGCCTTCGGGCGCCAGCGGGCCGCCGCGGGCCACGCGCAGGAGCGCCCAGCCCAGCATCAGTACGAGCGCGATCGTGATCAGGGCGACGAGCCACGCGGCTGCGCCGAAGAGCCACTCAGGCAGGAAGTCGAGACGCTCGCGCTGCATCATCACACGGTCCATCACGACCGGTCGGGTGAAGCTCGGGTCGGCCGGGATGGCATCGAGTTTGAGCGCCGAGTCGGCCGGCATATAGATCACGAAGGCGCCCATCGTGTTGCCCTTGTGCATGCGCACGCCGCTCTTCCAGGTCCCGTCGGCCGGTACGGGCTTTGTAGACTCCCAGATGCCGGGCGCGACACGCTTCATCGGCGCGACCTGACCCTTGTCGTCGCCCTGCCAGGCGAAGCTGACAAACCAGTCGGCGTCCGTCCCGAAACTCGGGTCGCTGTAGGTGGCGCGTACGTTGACGGTGCGCGCCGGGGCGGGGCTCACCTCGGTCAGCTCGACCGTTGCGGTGAGCCCAGGGGGCGCGCTCTGAGGGATCATCACGGCGCAGATGACGGTGAAGACGGCGATGGCGGCGATCGGCGGCCAGATCACGCGTCTGCCAAGCAGTTCGCTGCCGGCGCGTGCCGTGACGGTGGTGCCGAAGAAGCTCCCCAGCACTGCGCCGCAGGCGGCCGCCACGATCGACACGCCGATCGCAGCCAGCAGCATGTGCGAGGGCCACGGCAGCGGCATCCAGACGTGGCTCCAGCCGAACTCTGCCAGTGTGCCGAACAGGCCGATCAGCAGCGCGCTGAGGCCGGCGAACCAGTAGCGACCGCGACTCAGCGCCAGCAGCGCGGCCAGCTCGACGCAGAGTGCGCCGGCGATGTAGAGCGGGAAATGCAGCGTCAGTTCACCGAAGAGGTGTGTGACCAGCAGCGAGAGGATGGCGTTGATGACCAGCGCGCCCAGCGCGGCAAGCAGCGCGCCGCCGCGGCCGATTATCGTGCGCGCGGCCGTCAGCACGATGGCCGTGGAAAAGGCGATCAGCAGGGGATGGAAGAGCAGCCGGAACTGCGGAAAGCCATATGAGAACTCTTGCTGATAGGCGATCGTAAAGCCGACCAGCATGCCGCCCAGTAGCAACGAGTTGCCGATCAGGAGCGGCAGGCTCTTGCGCTCGCCTTCGGCGGCCGAGGCGCGCTTCTCTTCGCGCGTGCGCGGCTGGCGTTTCGTGCGCATGCCCTCGCGCATGAGCACAAACGCGCTAAGCAGCACGAGCAGCCCGCCGGTGATCATCATCAGGTGGGTCGGGCCCCAGAGCGTGACGTCTTGGCCGAAGAGGCGGTGCCAGATGTCGTCGGCAACGAAGCCGGTCATCGACAGTGTGCCGCAGGCCAGCATCGCCACGCCGGCGGCCGGTGCGTACCACTCGTGACCGATGCGAACGGCCGCGTCTCCGGCGGAGTGACCCTTCGGCATCACGACTGCCAGCCAACCGGCGGTGACGAAACCGACGACGCCGACGATCAGCATGTAGTGAGACGAGTTGGCGAACGGCCCGGCATCGCGACCGTCGTCGATGTGCAGGGCGACGTCCCAAACAAAGCCGACGCCAGCGATCGTCAGCGAGAGGATCGCGACGATGTAGGGCAGCACGCTCCAACCGGGCAGGCCGATGCGTCGCTGCGTGAAGCCGTCGACGCGGTCGAGCAGGTCGGTCGTGCCGGAGCGATGGCGAAGGCCCAGCACCAGCATGATCGCCATCCAGATCGAGATCGCAACGGTGCCGATCATGATCTGCTTGACCTCAGCGCCCGCAGCGGGCGCGCTCTCCACGGGCGCAGCAACAGCCAGAAGCCAGTTCATGCGCACAAGTGTACCGATCGGTACATTCGCCCATGTGTGAGAACAGTCACCCCCACCACCACAACTTGCATGCCTCTGGCATGCAACCCCAAACCCCACTCCGGAACCCCATGAACAAGCGGTTTGTCTTGCATGCCTCCGGCATGCAACCCCAAAGCCCGCGCCCGAACCCCATGAACAAGGGAGATTTCTTGCATGCCTCCTGCGGCATGCAAAGGAGGGTGGGGCGAGGGGCTCGGGATCGCGGGCCGCTGCTCAGGCGGCGGGTGCCATGTTGGCGACCATCTGCTCGTAGCCGGCGATGGTGGTCTTCAAGGCCTCGGTCTCTCCGGTCTCGAGCCACTCGATGGCCAGACCGAAGAAGCCGCTGATGATCGCGGTGATCGCCACCTCGTCGTCGACCACGAGTCGCCGGCCCTGGGCGCGCGCGTCGTCGAGCTGGCGCCGCAGCAGATCGCGTAGCGCGCTCTTGAATTCTGCGACCGCGTCGGCCAGGCGCTCGTCGGTCACCGATTCGATCGTCATCCCGAACATGGCGATCAGCAGTCCCCGGTCGGCGGTGATCGCCTGCCACACCTGACCGAAGCCGGCATGCACAACATCGCTGGGCTCGTACAGCCCGGAGACGGCCGTTTCGAGCTGGCCGATCAAGCGCTGTCCGATCGAACGGGCGAGCTGCACGAAGAGGTCTTCGCGCGAGTCGAAGTAGTAGAGGACCATGCGCTTGCTGACGTCGGCCTCCTCAGCGACGCGCGCCAGCGAGGTGGCCGCATAGCCGTCGCGCCCGAGGCAACGCAGGGCAGCGTCGAGAATCTCCTGCGCCTGACGGGCGCCCTTTTCGGTCGGTGGAGGATTCACAGCCATCGCGGCACCCTACACCGCAGCCGCGCGCCCAGACCGACGCAGGCAGGCAAGTGGCAGTTCCAGCCTGCTTCAATCGCGCGGTGTCCGCGATCGAAATCAACGACGTCCACAAGTCATTCGGCAGCATCCGTGCCGTCAACGGACTGAACCTCGACGTCCCCGAAGGCATCTGCCTGGGCCTGCTCGGGCCCAACGGCGCAGGCAAGTCGACGACGATGCGCATGCTGACCGGGCAGACGATCGCCGACTCGGGATCGATCAGTGTGCTGGGCCATCCGCTGCCCGAAGAGTCGAAGCTGGCACGCGCACGGATGGGCGTGGTGCCGCAGCTCGACAACCTCGACGTCGACGTCACGGTCGAGCAGAACCTGTCCGTCTTCTCGCGTCTCTACCGCGCCCCGGACGTCCCGGCCGCAGTCGACCGCGCGCTCGAGATCGCGCGACTGACCGACCGCCGCAAAGATTCGGTCGCCGAGCTCTCGGGCGGCATGCGCCGCCGACTGCTGCTGGCGCGCGGCCTCGTGCACGAACCAGAACTCGTACTGCTCGACGAACCGACAGTCGGCCTCGACCCGCAGATCCGCACGCAACTGTGGACGCTCATCAGCGACCTGCGCAGCGCCGGCTCGACGATCCTGATGTCGACCCACTACATCGAAGAGGCCGAGCGCCTGGCCGACGAGGTCGCCGTGATGACAGCCGGCGCCGTGATCGCCCGCGGCAAGCCGTCCGACCTGGTGATCGAGCACGCCGGCCGCCGCAGCGTCGAAATCTACGGACCCCCGCACGAACTCGACGAGCACCGGCGCAAGTTCAGCGAGGCCGGACTGCACGTGCGCGCTGCGGGCCCGGCGATCGCCGTCCTGGCCGCCGAGACCGCACCGTCCGAACTGATCCCCGAGCACGCAGTCGAGCGTGCGGCTTCGCTGGAGGACGTCTTCGTCAAGTTGACCGGAGAGGACGCCGAGTGAGGAGCGAGGTCACAACTTCGAGCGGGCGCAAGATCAGCATCCGACGTTTCGATCCGGCCGCCATTGGCGCCGTCATGAGTCGCGAGATCGCCAACTTCAAGACCTTCTGGCGCGGCACAACCTTCAACAGCTTGCTCGACCCAACGATCTACCTGCTGGCCTTCGGCCTCGGCCTTGGCCGCACGCTGATCGACGACGTCGACGGCATTCCCTACGTGCAGTTCGTCGGCACGGGCATGGTCGCAACGGCGGTGATCTTCTCGAGCGCGCTACCGGCGATGTTTGGCACCTTCGTCAAGTACCACTTCCAACGAACCTACGACGCCATCCTCGCGACGCCCGTCGACACCGAGGAACTCGTCACGGCCGAGGTGCTTTGGATCGCGCTGCGCTCGGGTCTCTACGGAACCTTCCCGATCCTCGTGACCTTCTTCTTCGGCCTCACGCCGGCGCCCGGCATGTTGCTGATCCCGATCTTCTGTTTTGTGACGGCCTTCGCCTTCGCCTCGTTCGGCATCTCGGTGGCGGCCAAGGCCAAGAAGATCGACCAGTTCAACTACGTCACGACGACCTGCATCACGCCACTGTTCCTCGTCGCCGGCACCTTCTTTCCGATCGACCGCTTGCCGCACTGGGCACAGGTCGCCGCCAACCTGAACCCGCTCTACCAGCTCGTCGAGCTCGTGCGCGGCGCCTGCTTCGGTTTTGAAAGTGTCGACGCGCTGCGCCTGGTCGCGCTGATCGTCTTCGCTCTCATCCTCTGGCGTGTGGCCATTCGTTTCATGCACGCGCGGCTGGTCGACTGACCTCGGCCGGCGGCGCGGCGCCCCGGGCGGCGCCACCCCCGCAGCGCTTGACCGTTACACCAATCGGTGATACATTCGCCCACGCATTAGCGCACGACTTCGTCGGCGCCGATCCTCGCCCCAACCTCTCAAGGAGCAACCGTGTCCAAGAAGCCCTTCCTCGCCGGTCGTACCTGCGTGATCACCGGAGCCGGTTCCGGTATCGGCCGGGCGCTGGCCCAACGCATGAGCGGGATGGGCTGTCCCGTCGCCATCTGTGACTGGAACGAGGAGGGCCTCGAAGAGACGGCCGCGTCACTCAAGACCGATGTGCTGGCGCGCAAGCTCGACGTCTCTGACCGCCAGGCGACGATGGCCTTCGCCGCCGAGGTCGCCGAGTGGGCGCCGCAGAAGTTCGGCATGTTCATCAACAACGCGGGCGTGACCGTCAGCCAGTTGGCCGCCGAGGCTGCGCCCGAGGACGACGAGTGGGTGATGAACGTCAACTTCTGGGGCGTCGTCAACGGCACGCGCGCCTACCTGCCACTGCTGCTTGAGCAGGGCGACGGCGCAGTCGTCAACGTCAGCAGCATCTTCGGTCTGATGGGATTTCCGGCGCAGAGCATGTACTGCGCGTCCAAGCACGCGGTACGCGGGTACACCGAGTCACTGCGCCACGAACTGCGCGACACCGACATCCGTGTCTGCACGGTGCATCCGGGCGGGATCAAGACGAACATCGTGCGCAACGCCCGCTTTCACAAGGACGACGTCGGCCGCACGGATCGCCAGCAGCTCGAGAAGGAGTTCGACAAGATCACGATGACCTCGCCGGCCAAGGCCGCAAAGACGATCCAGGTGGGCGTCGACCGCGGCAACCCGCGCATCCTCATCGGTCCCGACGCCGTCGGAACCTCGCTGCTCACGCGGGCCTTCCCGGTGCGCTACATGGACCTGATCAAGCGCGGCGAGCGCTTCGTGCGCTAAGCCGCCCGGCCAGCGCAACTGCACGAAGGCGCCACGGCCCGCCTTTGCATGCCGCCGGCATGCAAAGCGAACCGCCCATCCGCGCGTAGGTGCCGCGGCCCGCGCCTTTGCATGCCGCCGGCATGCAAAGAGAACCGTCCACCCCCGCGCGAAACCGGTACGCGGGAGGCCGTCGGCGGCACCTGCGAACATCCGTTCGTGGACCGCGCCGAGCATGATCAGCAAGACCGCCCGCGCCAGGCGACGATCCTCCACGCCGACCTTGACGCCTTTTTCGCCTCTGTCGAGCAGCGCGACAACCCGGAGCTGCGCGGACGCCCCGTCGGCGTCGGCAAGAGCGTGATCACGGCGGCAAGCTACGAGGCCAAGGCACGCGGAGTCGACCCGCCGACGGGCCGCGCCCGGGCGTTGGCCGTCTGTCCAGAGCTGGCGATCGTGCCGCTGCGCGGCGAGGCCTACAGCGAGGCCAGTCGCCAAGTGTTTGAGATCTTCGAGCGGCACTCGCCGCTGGTCGAGGGGATCTCGATCGACGAGGCGTTCCTCGACGTCGGTGGCATGGAGCACATGGGCGGCACCCCGCGGCAGATCGGCGAGGCGCTGCGGCGTGACGTGCGCGAGCACGTCGGTCTGGCCGTGACCGTCGGCATTGCCAGCGCCAAGTTCATCGCCAAGATCGC
The DNA here is from genome assembly GCA_044463545.1 of Solirubrobacterales bacterium. GTDB lineage: Bacteria > Actinomycetota > Thermoleophilia > Solirubrobacterales > JACPNS01 > JACPNS01. Next base: position 8,145 of record JBIQMF010000002.1, on the reverse strand, counting down.
CAGTGGATTCGCCAAGCCCGACGGTCTGCTCGTGGTCGAGCCAGGACGCGAGATCGAGTTTCTGCACCCGCTCGAGGTCGAGCGGCTGTGGGGCGTCGGACGGGTCACAGCTGAGAAGCTGCACGCACGCGGAATCCATCGCATCGGCGACCTCGCGCGCTACGGCCAGGAGCGTCTTGAGCCCGTGCTCGGTCCCGCAGCGGCAGCCAAGTTTGCGGCGCTCGCAAACGGCCGCGATCCGCGTAGCGTCGTTCCGCGCTCGCGGCGCAAGTCGATCGGTGCCCAGTGCGCCGTGCCGCAGCGACGCTACAGCGCCGACGAGATCGACCGCTTCCTCGCCGGCCTGGTCGAGAAGGCGGCCCCGCGCCTGCGCAAGAGCGCGCGCTCGCCGCGCACGGTCGTGCTCAGTCTGCGTTTCGCCGACTTCTCTCGCGCCACGCGTTCACACACGCTGCCACGTCCGACTTCGAGCACCGAGGAGCTGCTGACGGCACTGCGCGCGCTGCTGACGGCCGAACTGCCGCTGATCCGCGAGCGCGGCCTGACGCTGATCGGCATCTCCTTCGCAAACCTCGAAGACGGTGCCCAGTTGGAACTCGACTTCGACGAGCAGGCCAAAGAGCGCGCAAACCCCAAGATCGACGAGACACTCGACGCGGTGCGCCGCCGCTTTGGCAAGGACGCCATCAAGCGCGGTCTGCTTGTCGACCAGGAGGAGGGGATCAACCAGCCGATCCTGCCCGACTGATCGCGGTGGCCAGAGCCGACCGCGCAGCTCGCCGGCAGTCTCGTCAGAACAACTCGCCGGCTAGCCCGCCCAAGAACAGCGAGGCGGCGATCAACAGGAAGCTCGTCGCAACCAGCATCACTGGCGTCAGCATGATCGCCAGCAGCAGCGCAATAAGTGGGTGCATTCCGCGGTCGCTGAGAAATACGGCGCCAGCGCCCACGGTCACGAGCACCAACGCGCAGCAGACGCCGAAGACGAAGGCCTGCAGCGGCGGGTCGTCGCGGATCACCCAGTACCAGAACAGCGCATTGGCCAGCAGCGGCGCAGCGACTGCGATCCGGCCGGCGTACGGCCGTAGGTCGTCGGCCGCATTCACGCCTTGCCGATAGCCCTCGCCAGCAGCCGGTCGCTGACGCGCTGGGTCAGCCGGCGCGGTGCGAATCGCTGCAGCAGAATCGTCTGTCTGGCCTTGTAGCCGGGCACGATCAGAAACTTGCCGGCGTCGATTCCGGCAAGAATCTCGCGTACGGCCGGTTCGAGTTCGAGGCTGCCGGCGAACTGCTTCATCTTGCCGGTGACGGCCGAGCCGCTCCTGCGCTCCTCTTCGACCATCGGCGTGACGATCTCGGGTGGGGCGACGACTGAGACCGTGACGCCCTTGGGCTTCTGCTCAAGCCGCAGCACCTCGGCGAGGCCGAGCACACCGAACTTGCTGGCGCAATAGGCGGAGTAGCCGTAGCTGCCGACGAAACCGGCAATCGATGCCACGAGCACGAGCTGTCCGCCGCCAGCCAGATGCGGAAGAGTTGCGGCCGCGAAGTTGCGCGAGCCGTAGAGGTTGATGTCGACGACGCGGCGGTACTCCTCTTCGTTGGTCGCGTCAAAGGCCTTGGCCAGCGCCACGCCGGCGCAGTTGACGGCAAGCCGCAACGCGCCAAGCTCCTGCACCCCGGCGTCGACGGCGCGCTGGACGTCTTCGCCGCTGCGCACGTCGACGACATCGCGCAGCACGCGCGCCGCGCCGGTGTCTGCCGCGGCGTCGAGTTCGCACTCGGCAGACGCCGAGAACCGTAGATCGAGCGCGATCACGTCCTGGCCGCGCTCAAGCAGCAGTTCACAAAGGCGCTTGCCGATTCCGCTGCCAGCTCCGGTGACGATGGCGGTCATCGCTCAGGAGATTACGGCGCGCGCCTGGATCAGTGGACGGACGATCGGTGGCGCTTTGCGCAGCTTGGCGTGTTCGAGCGGGCTCAGAAGGAAGCCGCCTGCGCGCAGCGCGCTCTCGGTGTCGCGGTTGCAGTGGCAGCCGTTGCCAAAGATGCGCCAGGGCGTCTCAAGACGGTCCTGCCAGCGCGCTCGTCCTGGGTCGTCAGAGCGCACGTGCTCGATCAGGAGTAGTTGCCCGCCCGGCGCCAGTACGCGCCGCGTCTCGGCGATGGCACCTGCAAGATCGGGCACCGTGCAGAGCACGAGCGTCGAGACGACGGTGTCAAAGCTGTCGTCTTCAAACGGCAACGCGTCGGCCCCGGCCTCGACGACTTCGCCTGCATGCGGCGAGTGAGCAAGCTTTTCGCGCAGCTTGGCCGCCATCGCGGCGCTCGGCTCGGTCAACACAAGACGATCGAGCCCTGCCGGATAGTGCGTGAGGTTGAGGCCGGTGCCGGCACCGATCTCAAGCACGCGACCGCTGGCGTCGGCCAGGAGGCGCCTGCGGCGCGCGGCGAGATCGGCCTCCTCGGTCGCGGCCAGCGTGCGCTCGTAAAGCGCGGCGAAGAGTCTGTCGTAGAGGCGCAGCGGCATCGTGCAGAACGCTACTTCTTGTAGCTGGCGTACCACTCCTTGCGGTGGATCTTCTTGGCCGCCTGGTACTCGTCGAGTTCTTCCAGTGATCCCACCTGACCCAGCATCGGGTGGTCGGGCAGCAACGGGAGCGCCTTCTTGATCCCGAAGCGGTGCCCCAGGGCCGAGGCCAGCGAGCGCGCCGTCATCGTGCCGAAGCCGGGCAGCGCCTCGATGCGCTCGATCAATTCTTCGGGCGTCTTCGCCGTCTTCCAGATCTGGGCGGCGTCGCCGTCGTAGTCCTCGGCTACGACCTTGGCGATCGCCGAGACGCGCCTGGCCATGTTGCCGGGGAAGCGGTGAATCGCGGGCTTCTCGCGGAAGACCGGCTCGAGGTCTGTGTTGGCCAGCACGTCGGCATCGAGCGTCCCGACGCGTTGCTTGATCGCCAAGGGTCCGGCGAAGGCCTTCTGCACCGGCACCTGTTGGTCGAGCGCAAAGCCGATCACGAGCGCCATCGGGTCTGAGGCAAGGAGCCGGCGCGCCTCGACGTCGTCAGTGAAGTAGAGCTGTCTGGGTCTGGCGGCCATACACCAACCGTACATCGCGTTGGCGCGATCATCTAGATTGCCGCCCAGCAACCAATCCCTTTACCGCCACACCAATCTCCCATGAGCACTGAGAGCCTGTCCTACCTCGAGAAAACCCGCATCGACAACCGCGCCGCCTCGGTCGCCGCGATTTTCCAGAATCGCGTCGCCGCGACACCCAAGAGCGAGGCCTTCCGCTATCCCGACGCTGCAGAAAACTGGATCTCCGTCAGCTGGGGAGAAGTCGGCCAGCGCGTCGAGCGCCTCGCGGCCGGACTGATCGAGCTGGGCATCGGCCTCGAGGACGGCGTCGCTGTGATCTCCGGGACGCGCTACGAGTGGATTCTGGCCGACCTCGCCGTCAACAACTGTGGTGGCACCACGACGACGGTCTACCCGTCGACGATGCCCGAGGACGTCGCCTACATCCTCTCCGACTCCGGCTCGGTCGTGGCTTTCGCCGAGGACGACGACCAGGTCGCAAAGCTGCAGCAGTGCCGCGACCAGATTCCCGAGGTGCGCAAGGTTGTCGTCTTCGACGGCACGACCGACGGCGACTGGACGATCTCCTTCGACGAGCTCGAGGCGCTGGGCGCGAAGGCGCTCGAGGCAAGCCCCGAACTGATCAAGCAGCGCGTCGCCGAGATCACCCCTGAGTCGATCGCCACGCTCATCTACACGTCCGGCACTACCGGCAGGCCCAAGGGCGTACGCCTCTCGAACGACGGCTGGTCGTTCGTCGCCGCCTCGATCGGCGCCAGCATGCCGCTGACCCAGAGCGACCTGCAGTTCCTCTGGCTGCCGCTGGCCCACTCCTTCGGCAAAGTGCTGATGGTGATGCAGCTCGAGATCGGGTTTGCGACGGCCGTCGACGGCCGCGTGCCCAACATCGTCGACAACCTGGCCGCGCTGAAGCCGACCTTCATGGGCGCCGCACCGCGCATCTTCGAGAAGGCGCACGGCCGTGTCGTCTCGCAGATCGAAGAGGAGGGTGGCCCCAAGGAGAAGCTCTTCAAGTGGGCCTTCGGCGTGGGGATCGAAGTGTCGCGCCTTGAGCGTGCAAACAAGCCCGTGCCGAAGAAGCTGGCGATCCAGCACGCGCTGGCCGACAAGCTCGTGTTCGCCAAGGTGCGCGAGCGCTTCGGCGGCCGCATCCGCTTCTTCATCTCTGGCGCCGCGCCGCTCTCGCTCGAGATCGCCGAGTGGTTCCACGCGGCCGGCCTGCTGATCCTTGAGGGCTACGGCATGACAGAAACCTCGGCGGCCTCGGTCGTCAACCGCCCGTACAACTACAAGTTGGGTTCGGTCGGCCTGCCCGTGCCCGGCACCGACGTCAAGATTGCCGAGGACGGCGAGATCCTCCTGCGCAACCCGGCTGTGATGTACGGCTACCACAACCTGCCCGACGCCACGGCCGAGGCGCTCGTGGGCGACGGCTGGATGGCGACCGGTGACATCGGCGAGATTGACGCTGACGGCTTCCTGCGCATCACCGACCGCAAGAAGGACCTCTTCAAGACCTCGGGTGGCAAGTACGTGGCGCCCACCCACATCGAGGGCCTCTTCAAGGGCATCTGCCCGCTGGTCAGCCAGATCCTCGTACACGGCGCCGACCGCAAATTCGTCTCGGCGCTGATCGCCCTCGACCCCGACGCCATCGAGCTGTGGGCTGAGGGCAACGACATGGCCGGCAAGAGCTACGCCGAGGTCGTGCGCTCGGAAGCCATCCAGAAGCAGATCGAGGCCGACATCGCAGAGCTCAACTCGCGCCTCAACAACTGGGAGCAGATCAAGAAGTTCCACATCCTCGACGCCGACCTCACGGTCGAGAGCGGCGAGATCACCCCGAGCCTGAAGATGAAGCGAAAGGTGATCGAGGAGAACAACGCCGAGGTGCTGGCGGGCTTCTACGCCTGATGCTGCCGCGTGCCCTCAGCTGCCGCTGAGGGCGCCGCCTGCTCGTACCAACTGATCACCTGGCGGATCGTGGACTCGTTGCCGGGTCGCGGCGCCGGCCGCTGACGGCCGCGCCCGAGGGCGCGGTCAGTCGTTGAAGAAGCGGCCTTCGGTGACTTCGGGCACGATCCCGGCGCGGATCGCGAAGTCGCCGAAGCGCTCGTCCGGCTGGCGTTCTGCGGCGTAGCGGCCGAGCGCCCCGTCGAGCGTCTCAAGGATCGCCGCCTCACCGACGTTCTCGAGCAACATCTTGTTCAGGCGCTGGCCGTGGAAGCCGCCGCCGAGGTAGAGGTTGTACTTGCCCGGCGCGCGTCCGGTCAGGGCGATCTCGGCGATGTAGGGGCGTGCGCAGCCGTTGGGGCAACCCGTCATGCGGATCGTGATCGGCTCTTCGCGCAGGCCGTGCCGTTCGAGCAGCGCTTCGATCTTCGTGATCAGCTCGGGCAGATAGCGCTCGCTCTCGGCCATCGCAAGTCCGCAGGTCGGCAGCGCGACGCAGGCCATCGAGTTCATCCGCAGGCCGCTCTGACCGCGCTCGGGGCCGAACAGTCCGTGATCGGCGAGCACCGCTTCGACGCGTGCCTTGTCCTTGTTCTCGACGCCGGCCACGATGAGGTTCTGGTTGGGCGTCAGGTTGTAGGTGCCGGTGTGCACCTCGGCAAGCGCGGCGAGGCCGTCCATCAGTTTCCCGCGCACGCGTCCGTTCTCGATGAACAGCGTGTAGTGCCAGCGGCCGTCGTGGCCTTCGCGCCAGCCGAGCTCGTCGCCGTTGCTTGTGAACTCGTAGTCGCGCGCCTCCTCAAGCTCGAAGCCGAGCCTGCGGCCGATCTCTTCGCGCACGAAGTCGAGACCGAGGTCGTCGACGGTGTATTTGAATCGCGCGTGCGCGCGGTTCACGCGGTCGCCGTGGTCGCGCTGCAGGCCCATCACGGCGTCGATCGCCTCGATCAGCTTGTCCTTCGCGACGTAGCCGATCACGCTGGCCAGGCGCGGGTAGGTCTCGGGGGCGGAGTCGGTGCGACCGAGGCCGCCGCCGACGGCGACGTTGAATCCCAGCAGTTGATCACCGTCGGCGATCGCAATCAGTCCGAGATCCTGTGCGTAGACGTCGATGTCGTTGCTGGGCGGCACGGCGAAGCCGATCTTGAACTTTCTCGGCATGTACTGCTTGCCGTAGAAGGGCTCCTGTTCGGGACGCGTGCCGTCTTCGCGCGGCTCGGGCCTCACGTCGTAGAAGATCTCCGAGTAGGCGCCGCTCTTGGCCAGCGCGTGCTCGGATGCGCGTACGGCGCAGTCATAGACCTCGGCGTGGAGCTGCGAGACATCGGGGTTGACGGCCGCCATCACGCCACGCGTGCCGTCGCCGCAGGCGCCGCGCGTGTCCAGCAGCACCTCGCGCATCCCCTGGATGGCGGCCTTCAGGTTCCATTTGTCGATGCGGTGCAACTGGAAGGTCTGACGCGTCGTCAGGCGCAGCGCGCCGCGTCCGTAGTCGCGGCCGAGCTCGTCGAGCTTCTTCCACTGGTCCATCGAGCAGACACCGCCGGGCAGGCGCACGCGAGCCATGAACGTGAACTCGGGCTCGAGCTTCGACCGGCGACGCTCGTCGCGGATGTCGCGGTCGTCCTGCATGTAGATGCCGAAGAACTTCATCAGCTTCGTGTCCGACTCGGCGACGGCTGCGGTCACGGGGTCGACCAGGCTGTCCTTGATCGTCCCGCGCAGGTAGTCGCTGTTCGCCTTGAGCGTCTCGTCGGGACCGAGCTTCTCCAGCGGTTGAGAGAGATCGCGGCTGCGGTCCGGGGCCTTCGTACTCACGGCAGTCTCCTAGTAGACGTCGAGCAGCAGGCGGTTCTCGCGGCGCAGCTCAGAGAGGGTGGCTTCGGCGGTTTCGGCGCTGACTGATCCGTGCTGCTCGATCACGTCGGCCAGTGCAGCCTGCACATCCGGCGCCATCTTTTCGGCGTCGCCACAGACGTAGAGGATGGCGCCGTCATCGATCCAGGAGTAGAGCTCGGCGCCGGCCTCGCGGATCTTGTCCTGGACGTAGATCTTCTGGCCCTGGTCGCGCGAGAAGGCAAGATCGAGGCGGCTCAGCTGCCCGTCCTCGAGCAGCTGCTGCCACTCGACCTGGTAGAGAAAATCGCTGCGGAAGTTGCGCTCGCCGAAGAACAGCCAGGATTCGCCTGTGGCGCCGCGCTCCTCGCGCTCCTGCATGAAGGCGCGGTAGGGCGCAACGCCGGTGCCTGCGCCGATCATCACGACGCGTCGGTCGTCTTCGGGCAGTCGGAAGTGCTCGTTCTCCTGCACGTACACCGGGGCCGAGTCGTCGTCGGTCAGTCCGGCCAGCCAACAACTGGCGACGCCTGCGCGCCTGCGACCGAGCGCCTCGTAGCGGACGGTCGAGACGGTCAGGTGCACCTCGTCGGGGTTGGCCGCAAGGCTTGACGCGATCGAGTAGAGCCGCGGCTGCAGCGGGCGCAGACCGGCGACGAGTTGCGCGGCGTCGACGCCCGGCAGCGGGAAGGACTCGACGATGTCGAGCACCTGGTGCTTTGCCAAGAGGCGGGTGCGCTCGGCCCGGTGCTCGTCGGCGCGCAGCTTCAGCAGGGCCTCGGCCTCGGTCAACTCACCCCAGTGCTCGAGAAAGCGCGGGGTGGCGGCGGTGATCTCGAGCCTGCTCGTGAGTGCTTCGCCCAGCGGCAGCGCCTCACCCTTGATCTCGACCTCGTCGCCCGCCGAGAGGCCCAGCGAGCCGATCAGCTCTTCGACAAGCGCCGGGTCGTTCTGCGGATACACACCGAGTGCGTCGCCCGGCTCGAAGGTCAGCCCGGAGTCCTCGATTGAGAACTCGATGTGGCGCGTCTCCTTGCTCGAGCCGCGACCGGTCAGGACCAGGTTGTCGATCACCTCGGCGCTGAAGGGGTTCTTCTTGTTGAAGCTGCTGGCGGCGGCCGGTGCGAGGACGGCCCCCGCGGCTGCGACCGCAGGCGCGTCCGCCGAAGGCGCCTCAAGCCTCGCGACGACTTCGGAGATCCAGGCCTCTGCGGCGTCCTCGTAGTCGACGTCGCAGTCGACGCGGTCCAGCAG
>JBIQMF010000001.1:0-23095 GCA_044463545.1 Solirubrobacterales bacterium | reverse complement strand
GCACACGGACTGGCGGCCGCAGGCATCAGCGAGAAGAGCCGCGTCGCCATCCTCTGCCGCAACAGCCGCTACTTCATCGAGGCCTTCGTCTCGACCCTGAAGCTGGGCGCCGACGGCCTCCTGCTCAACACGGCCTTCGCCGGCCCGCAGTTGCAGCAGGTGATCGAGGATCAGAACGCCGACGCCGTGATCATGGACGAGGAGTACTACGCGCTGCTGAAGGACGCCATCGGCGACCGCCCCGCCTTCATCGGTTGGTACGACGACGCGGCGGCAGCTCCGCTGAAGACGCTCGACCAGCTGCGCGAGGGGCAGAGCACCGACGAGCCCGACGCGCCCTCACGCACCGGTCGCACGATCATCCTCACCTCTGGTACGACCGGCAAGCCGAAGGGTGCCGCCCGCGCCGAACCGCGCGGCCTCAAGGGCCTGCTCAGTGTGGTCTCGACGATCCCTTACCGTCGCGGCGACCGCATGCTGATTTCTGCCCCGCTCTTCCACGCCTGGGGCTTTTCGAACTTTTCGGCCAGCGTGATGATGAACGGCACCGTCGTGCTGCGTCGTCGCTTCGACCCGGAAGACACCCTGAAGACGATCGAGCGCGAACAGATCGACATGCAGAGCGTCGTTCCGGTGATGCTGCAGCGCATGCTCGACGTCAGCGAAGAGCAAGGACTCAGGTACAACGTCTCGTCGCTGCGCGCCGTCTGCTCCAGCGGCTCGGCACTGCAGGGCGATCTCTCGATCAAGTTCATGGACCGCTTCGGCGACGTGCTCTACAACCTCTACGGCTCGACCGAAGTGGCCTGGGCCACGGTCGCCGGACCCGAGGACATGCGAGCGGCGCCCGGCACGGCCGGCAAGGCGCCGACGGGCACCGTTCTGCGCATCCTCGACGACGAGGGCAACGACGTGCCCGACGGCCAGACGGGTCAGGTCTATGTGCAGCACGAGATGATCTTCGAGGGCTACACGGGCGGCGAGCAGACCAACGCGCTCGGCAACATGGCCGGCACAGGTGATGTCGGCCACCTCGACGAGAACGACCGCCTCTTCATCGACGGCCGCATCGACGAGATGATCGTCTCCGGCGGCGAAAACGTCTACCCGATCGAGGTCGAAGACGCCATCGCCATCCACCCCGACGTCTACGAAGTCGCCGTCGTCGGTGTCGAGGATGCAGACTTCGGCCAGCGCCTGGTGGCCTTCGTCGTGCCCAACGAAAACGTCGAACTCGACGAGAAGGCCATCAAGGCCCACGTGAAGTCGCAGCTGGCAAACTTCAAGGTGCCGCGCAGCGTCGTCTTCCTCGAAGAACTCCCGCGCAACGCCACCGGCAAGATCCTCAAGCGCGAGCTCAAAGAGCACGACGAACTCGTCGGCTGAGCTGCCCCCGGGTGCGCCTCATGCGCCTCTCGACGCGTCTGCGCCCGGTAGGGTCGGCTGCATGAGCAAGCTCATCCACACCTGTTACCGCATCACCGACATCGACCGCTCGGTCGAGTTCTACAAACAGCTCGGCTTTGAGGAACTACGTCGAATGCCGATCGGCGACGAGGCGGTGAACATTTTCATGGGCCTGCCCGGCGACGGCGAGCGCCTCGAATTGACCTACAACTTCGGCGTCGACTCTTACGAGCTCGGCACCGGCTACGGGCACATCGCGCTGAGTGTCGACGACCTCGACGCGACGCTGGGGCGCCTCAGCAGCGTCGGCATCACCCCCGAGCGCGAGCCGTACCGCGTCAACGGGAACGGCTCGCGTATCTGCTTCGTGCGCGACCCCGACGAGTACCGCATCGAGCTCATCGAACGCAGCTGAGCCGGCCGGGCAAGCTCAGCGCGGCTTCGCCCAGGCGGCTTCGATCGGCGCGCCGAAGGTGTTGAGTGCGCCGGCCAGCGCGCTGTAGGTACCGACGAGCATGATGTACTCGAGAATGCGCTTCGGCGGCAACGTACGGGCCAGCTGCGCGTAGGTCTCGTCGGAGAGTCGGTGGCTGGCAAGCAGTTCGTCGACACCCGCCAACAGCAGCCGCGTCTCCTGGTCAAACACTGCGCTTGCGGGATCGCTGCCGGCGGCCAGACACTGCTCCTCGCTGAGCCCGACGCCGCGCCCGATTGCGTGGTGCTGCGTCCACTCATACTTCGAGCGGCAGAGCCAGGCCGTTCGCAGGATCACGGCCTCGGTCTGCTGCCGCGGAAGCTTGCCGCGCGGCATCAGCCGTGAGTTCCAGAGCAGGTAAGGCAGGAACAGCCTGCCGTCGATCGACAGCACGCGCATGAAGTTGAAGCTGCGCCCGCGCGTGAAGCGACGGGCACCGGCCGTGACGAGGCGTGGCACGAGGCCGCGCCGGATCTGCGGGTCATCGGTGCGGTCGGGACCGACCAACCAGTCGTGCTCGGGCAACTGCATCTTCAAGACTCACGCGCGCGCTTGCGCTCAAGTTTGGTCTTGGCCAGCTGCATCTGCGTGATCGCGCGCGAGCGCCCGCTGCCGCCCAGCTGACCCTCGCCACCCTGGCTGCGGTACTGCTCCGTGCAGAGCGTCGCCACGAGGCGCGACGGCTCATCCCAGTCAGACCAGGGCGAGCGCGCGAACTCATCGCTGAGCAGCATCTCGGTGGCCACCCTTGCGGCCGGCCGGCCGCGCTCGAGCTGGGCCACTCCCTCGATCTCGACCCAGCCGAAATAGTCGCGCAGCAGATCGACCTCGGCCTGCGTGCAGATCGGTCCGTGGCCGGGCACAAACGTACGGGCGCCGAGGCTTGAGATCGTGTCGAGCGCAGAACGCCAGCTCCTGACCGGCCCGGCCCACATGATCGGCGTCGCGTCGATGAAGAGGATGTCGGCGGCGAAGCAGACCTCCACGTCTGGCAGGAAGGCCACCGCATCGCCCATCGTGTGCGCCGGCCCGACCTCGATTAGTTCGACCTTGCGCGACCCGACGCTGCGCTCGAGCACGCCGCTGAACGTCGTCCCAGGAAGCGTGAGCTTGATCCCGCGCCAGTCAAACGGCGCCATCTCGTGCCCCATCTCCTTCAGCGGCAGACGCGGCAGCGGGCCCCAGTCGCGGGTGCCGATGAAGGGCAGCGGAGCCGAACCGAGCAGACCCAGCAACTTGCCGCCGCGGCGCATCATCCGCATCGACTTCGGCGGATCGAGCTCCATCAGTTCGCGCGCGGTCTGCGTGGAGATGATCTCGGCGTCGCCGAAGAGCTCGTTGCCCCAGACGTGGTCGCCGTCCGAGTGGGTATTGAAGAGCAGTTCGGGTGCGGCGTCGACGAGCTGGCGTGCGCTGTCCAGCATCGCCTGCGTGAGCTTGAGGTCCCACAACGAATCGACGAACATGACGTGCTCGCCGTCGTGGATGAGCCCGGCGTTTGATTCGCCGAGACCGCCGTTGGGCTGCAGGTACGCCCAGGTCTGCTCGGCCAGCTCATGCCAGCCGCCGGCAAAGCGTGCCGGATCGCCGTGAAGCGTCCGTTCGGTCATCGATCTCCCCAGTCGAGCACCCACCGATGCTACCCGCTGAGTGTGGCTCGAGTCACTGACGCGGCAACGTCCCGGGGCTACAGTTGTTCAGACAAGTGATTTGCTACATAAAGGATCGCGTGATCGTGTCTTCCCCCGAACCCGGAACCCTCAGCGCAAGCCTCTCAATCACCAGCGCACCCGCCCAGACGCAGGACTACGTGCTGCCCGAAGACGTCGCAGCGGCGATGGTCGCGACGGGCCGCAAGAAGGCCGGTCTGCCGGCGCGCGACCTGCTCATCCGCGGCTTCATGTCGGGCATGATCCTGGCCTTCGCCACCGCGGTCGCGCTGACTGCCGTCTCAGAGGGGGCCGCGTCCTTCGTCGGAGCCGCGATCTTCCCGCTTGGGTTCGTCATTCTCATGTTGCTGGGGTTTGAGCTCGTGACCGGCAACTTCGCCCTCCTCCCGACGGCGCTGCTGGACGGACAGATCGGCATCGGCGCGCTGGCGCGCAACTGGGGCATCGTCTTCATCGCGAACCTCGTGGGATCGCTGACCTGCGCACTGCTGCTGTACGCCTCGATCACGAAGTTCGGACACCACGAGGGCGGCCCACTGGCCGAAGTGCTGATCAAGCGCGCCGAGGCCAAGACGACGGCCTACGCCGAGGTCGGCGCCGCGGCCGGTGTCGGCAGCGCGTTCATCAAGGCCGTGCTCTGCAACTGGATGGTCGCCACGGGCACGGTCATGGCGCTCGTCTCGACCAGCGTGATCGGCAAGATCGGCGCAATCTGGCTGCCCATCTTCGCCTTCTTCGCGCTGGGTCTTGAGCACTCCGTCGTGAACATGTACCTCATCCCCTCGGGCATCCTCTTCGGCGCCGACATCACGGTGCTCGACTGGTGGCAGTGGAACCAGGTCATCGTCACGCTGGGCAACATCGTCGGGGCCGTGCTGCTCGTGGCCATGGCGATCTACTTCACGCACGCCCGCCGCGAGACCTGACCGCGCACCTCGTAGCTGGAGCCCGCCTCTGTGGTCGGCCGCGGGACCTGCCGACTCAGGCCGCCAGTGCCCTGGTCACGAAGGTGCGAATCGTTGTGAGCAGTCGCTGGCGGCGCTCGGGTGTCGTCGGCTGCTCGGAGAGCGGCCCGACGAGCGCCTCGCCGACCCCGCCGACGATCGCGGCGGCCATCACCTCGGTGTCGAGCGGGGGGATCTGTCCGCAAGCGACTGCCGCGGCCAGCAGCTCGGCGACGAGGTCGCGGTAGCGGCGGCGGTACTCGAGGCGCTGCTCCTCGACCAGCGCGTCCACCGGCTCGGCCAGAAGGCTCCAGGCCAGCCTCGGGTTCTCCAGCGCGCGACTGGCAAACGTGAGCAGCGCGGCCTCCAGACGCTGCAGCGCATCGTCGTGTGTCTGGGCCGACTCGCGCATCGCGTCGATCTCACCGCTGCAGACCTCACCGAAGAGCTCGACGAAGAGCTGCTCGCGCGAGGCGAAGTGGCGATAGAGCGTGCCCGCGGCCACGCCGGCGCGCTCGGTGATTGCGACGACGCTCGTTGCGGCGTAACCACCCTCGGAAAGGAGCTCGAATGTCGCCGCCAGCAGCCGCTGTCGCGTCGGAATCTGGGGCGGGGTCGCGGCGGGCGTGGCGGACTCAGCGACCACGTCGTCAGTCCGCGATCACGCGATCGACGATGCGTGCCGCGTCGACCCCGCCGGGCAGGGTTCCGTAGGCGCGACCGGTCTGGCCGAGCCGACCGGCGCAGAAGGCGTCGGCCACGTAGTCGGGACCGTTGCGCAGCAGAAGCGAACCTTGGAAAGCGACGCCGAGATCCTCAACGATCGCGCGCGCCGAGAACTGCGCCGCGTCGAGCGCCGCCGCCGGGTCGGCCTCGGCATCGCTGCCGAGCTGCGACAGGCGTGCGCCCAGCGCATCGAGATGCGCGTCGAAACGCTTGTCGGCGCCTCGCGCAAGCTCGCACTCGGCGAGGAAGGCCGGCAGGCTCTCGGGCTCTTTGCCCATTGCCCGCAGCACGTCCAGCGCCGCGACGTTGCCCGAGCCCTCCCAGATCGACATCAGCGGGGCGTCGCGGTAGAGCAGCGGCATGCCGCTCTCCTCGGAGTATCCGTTGCCGCCGAAACACTCGAGCGCCTCGGCGGCGTGACCCGCCGCGCGCTTGCAGATCCAGTACTTCATCACGGCGGTGCCGAAGCGGCGCAGCGCCTCGTCGCCCTCATCGAAGGCGCGCGCGACGCGGAAGAGCGCTGCGGTCGCCGCCTCAGATTCGACGGCAAGATCCGCCAGGACGTTCTGCATCGCCGGTTGATCGACCAGCAGCCGACCGAAGGCCTTGCGCGTGCGCGCGTGGTTCACCGCCTCGAGCACGCCACGACGCATCGAGGTCGTCGAGCCGATCATGCAGTCGAGTCGGGTGTGGTTGACCATCTGGATGATCGTCGCCACGCCGCGACCCTCTTCGCCGACGATGCGCGCGCGTGCACCGCGGAACTCGACCTCGCTCGAGGGGAGCGAGCGCGATCCCAGCTTGTCCTTGAGCCGCTGAAACTGCATGCCTTCACCGCGCTCGACGAAGAAGCAGCTGAGCCCGCCCGGGGCCTGCGCCAGCACGAGAAAGACATCGCACGGCGGATAGGAGCAGAACCACTTGTGGCCGGTCAGTTCGTATTCGTCGCCACCGACAGGGACTGCCTCCGTGGTGTTGGCGCGCACGTCTGAGCCGCCCTGCTTCTCGGTCATCGCCATGCCCGCGATCGCGCCTCGCTCGTAGTCGGGCATCGTCAGGCGCTCCTCCCACTCAGCGGCGATCTCCGGCGCGTGGTTGCGTAGCGGCGGGATCACGGCGTGCGTCATCGAGATCGGGCACATCACGCCGCCGTTGGTGTGCGACCAGAGCATGAAGAGCCCGACGCGCACAACCTGCGCGCCGCCCTGCGGCTCGCGCCATGCCAACGAGTGACAGGAGTGCTCGATGCCGGTACCAAGCAGGTGGTGCCACGAGGGGTCAAGCTCGACCTCGTCGCGGCGGTTGCCGAAGCGATCGTGTGTGTGCAGCTTGGGCAGGTTGTGCTCGGCGCGCCAGGAGTGCTCGCGCTGCTCGGGCCGCCCGGCCAGCTCCCCGATCGCCTGCAACCGATCCTCGCCCCAGGAGCCGCCCTCGCGCAGGATCGCCTCCTGCAGCGCGAGGTCTGCGGTGTAGTGGTTGATCGGCTCAAGCGGCGAGGCCTGGTTTGTCACCTCGTGCGTGGCGCCGAGCTCGCGTGTCCGTGGCTCAATGTGAATCCCCATTCACACAATGTAACCGATCCCGCCGGGCGGCGGCGCGAGCGTGTGTTGCGCTGACTGCGCGCGGTACCACTGGACGCTGCTCGGACCGGGTCAGATGACGCCAAAAGCGCGCCGCAGAAAAAGGTGAAGAAGATTCACTTTTTCGGTTATCCTCGTGGATGGTTGTAGTACCCAGCGCGGGTTCCCGGCCGCACTGATCTGAGGGGCAACCCCCAGCAGAGCGAGCCGGGAGTTCGCGCTTTTTTTGTACTTGACCAGTCGGCACACGAAGACGTCAGATCGTGAAGGACGGCTTGACGCATTTGCTGACGCCTCGTAGCTGACCTTGCTGCTGAATCATCTGGCAGCCTCATAATGGGCAGGAGTCGCTGCGGTCACATTGCCCGGTCAGGGGGCTTCGGGCGGACACTCATCATCCTCACCGTCAAGGATCCGGCGTATGACCACCCACGCATACTCAACAGCAGCCTTGAAGGTGATGCTGCCAACGGTTCCCCGCCAGGAACGTGGGTCCCACAATGCATATGCTCGCCATGAGGTTCGGACCGTTCGAAGCCACCGACTTCACCTCGGCCGATCAACGACTCGTCGCGACATACGAGGTAATAGCCATACCACTCTCTGCTGAAGCCACTTTCGAGCCGGACCAATTCTCGAAAGGCTCGTCAAACGGGCCCCACACCACTACCTCGCGTGACCGCACCTCCGGCCACGACCGCCGGCTCGGGGCCGGCTTCATGGTCATGGCCGTCAGTGCAGCGCGCCGTGAGGCGCCTACTTGCAGCGCTTGAAGTGTGCGGTCTTCTTGACCGACTTCGGACGCACGCCGTCCTGAACCTTGAACTGCGTGGTCACGGTGAACTTGATGCGCTTGTTCTTCTTGACCTTCTTGCCGGGCTTGATCGTCATACGGAAGGGCGACTTCTTGGTCACCTTCGTCTTCGTGCCCTTGGACTTGAAGGTCACGCGCTGGACCTCGCCACGACTCTCGAAGCTCGGCCTGATCGTGAAGGACTTCTTGACGCATTTGCTGGGCGCCTTGAAGCTGACCTTGCGACTGAAGCAGCTTGCTGCCTTGTAGGGAGCTGAAGCCGCTGCAGTCGCGTTGCCCGAGTAGCCGCCGACGTTGAACGTGACTGGTCCGCCGTCAACGGGATTACGTCCGTCAGTCGGGCACTGGTCGATCCTCAGCAGGCCCCCTTCGCCGCCGTTGATGCGCAGCAACAGCCACTCGAAGCCGATCTGCGGGATGTTGTCGAACGTCGTTTCGATCTGGCTGATGTTGACGAAGCGGCTGGTTGAGATCACGTTGAAGTTGACTGCTCCGTGGATCTCGAGACCGAGGCGCGGCAGGCGGTTTTCCGTGCCGTCGTTACGGACCTTGTAGACGTCACCGCGCAAGCCGTTTGCGAGCAGTGGCGTCTTGATCCAGACGTTGCCAACGCGTGCGGCGTCCGGGCAGTTGCGCGCATTGAAGTCGGCAACCTCGCAGAGGTTCGTCGTGCTCACGACGGTGTCGACGTTGACTGCGTCAGGGAGGGTTGCGACGATCCTCTGCGGGACGTCGACTCCGCGACCGGTCGTGTTGCCGTAGCCGGGGTTTGCGACCGTCACGTCGAGCGTCGGGCTGGTGCCGCGTTCGGTGCCGTAGAACTGGGCTGCGGCGACGGTGGTCAGCTGTGCGCTTCCCTGGGACATGTCGGCGTTGATGAGCGCGTCGGGGAACTTCACGAACTCATTCCCGTTACCCGTGAGATCCGTGTCAGCATTCGTGTTCGATTCAAGACCGCGCAGGTAGAAGCTCGACTTCCACTGGCCCGGCGACGTCGGGTTGGTCAGGAAATAGGCGCCCGTGCGGCACTCTGGTGGAAGGAACTCCCTGCCCTGGTTCGCGTAACTGTTGTTCTGTGAAGAAGAGATCCAGCAGTTCGGGTCCGGCATGGTCTCAGTCGGGTCACATTCGGGGTCGAGATCGAAATCACACTCCACCGGGACCGGGTCGGCCTCGTCGCCCTTCGGAAGCTGGCCCCAGAGCACCATCTCCATCTTCTCCATCGCGAACGGCTTGCGCGCGCCGGAGAGGCTCATCACGAGGCGGTTCGGGATCGGATTCGTGATCCAGCGCAGACGCAGGTCTCCGTCGGCACCGCCCGTCACAGGACGAACTTCTGCCGTCACATAGATCGGGTCGATGAAGTTCGGTGTCGGCTCCATCACCGTACCGACGACTGCTGGCACTTCAGGATCGCCCTGGAGGATGTAGAGCGGCGGCGAGCACCCGATGAAGTTGTTGTGATCGGAGACATTGCAGACGGGGTTGTCCGAAGTCATCGGCAGCCTGGACCAGAGGTTCGGGTCGGGCTGACCGCTGGGCGAGATGTCCATGCGGCTCTCAAGACGAGCGGTTCCGATACGGCTGCTCACCGGGCAGCGCGGCTTGCCCCAGCCAGACGAATAGAAGATGTCCGGAGGGCACCGGTCGGCCCACGGCACCGCGTTCGGATTGGCGATCATCCCGACGGGGAGGTCACCGGCGTAACGTTTCACCGACTCGGTGGGCGTGCTGTTCGAATGACGGAAGATCACCCGATAGTCGGAGTGGCCACCAGGGGTGGCGTCGGTTTCGAGAACAGCTCCGGTGCTTGAGCTCGGGCCGTCCGGCAGAATGTCGGCCTGCGCCGACGCGGTACCGAACGTCAAAGCCACAGCCAGTGCCAGCGTAACGCCGGCAAAGAGTTGAGCCAAAGCCACACGCGGTCGCGCAGCCAAGAGTTCATTCGTATTCATTTGGTTTCGCCCCCAGTGCGAAAGTTCGCGGCACAGCAGTGGCCGCTGGGTAGTTGGTTGTAGTAGCTGGTGACCGGGCCGATGGCCTGGTCGCCGGTTGTCGCCGGCCCACTGTGGGTTCCCTCGACGGGTCAGTGGAATGGCTGATTGCAACAGCACCCCTGCGTTGCAATCCACCCACTATATACCGCGGCATCGCTGTCTGCTTCGCGATCTGCGTAGTCGTCCGCGCACCACGCGACTTGTCGCCTCGTCGTCGTGGGCCAGAAGGGAGCCCGCCGACTGGCCGGAAGTTGCACGCCTGCGACGCGACGCTGAGTTATCTGATTAAGTGTGTCGACGCATCACGCCAAGAGGGGGATCTTGCTGATGTCTGAAACCGGAGGGCCGCCTCTCACGACCCTGCGTAGGAGCGCCAAACAGAAGCGAAGTATCGAGCGCGTCGACGCAATACTCGACGGTGCCCAGATGGAGCTGGTCACGCTGGGCTCTGCCGAGCACCTCTCGACGACCCGCCTCTCGAAGCGCTGCGGCCTGCCGGTGGCGTCGATCTACCGCTACTTCGCTGACCGCTGGGCCATCGTCGGCGCGCTGATCGACCGCGAGATCGCCGCGATCGATCAGGAGATCGTCGCCGAACTCGAGCGGCGCGAGGTGATCCGCCTGCCGGATCTGCTCGAGCTCTTCGTCGAGACGCACTACAAACACTTCAAGAAGCAGCCAGGTTCAATCGTGATGTGGTTCGGCGCGCGCGGCAGCCAGACGGTGACTGCCCGTGTCGCTGGGCGATACCTCGACATGGCCCGGTGGATCCAGGAAGGATCCCACGCAGCCGGCCTCGCGGATGGGTACCCGCAGTGGGGCGGCGAAGCACTCGTATGGGTGTGCGACCGGACATTCGAGGTGATGTTCCGCGAAAAGCGGAGCGAGGAGGAAGAGCGGGCAATCATGCGCGAAGCCGTCGAGATGATGAGTGCGCAGATGTGCAAGTACGCGACCCCCGAGGGGCTGAGCGGCATACCGGCGAGCGAGTTTCTTGAGCTCGCCGGGCCGTTCGCGCCGCGTACCGCGCAGTGAACCGCGCGCCCACGCGCCAACCGACACGGCCCTACTCAAGCACCGAGCGCAAGGTGCGGGCAGAGCGCGGAAGCCCGGCCAGCTCAAGCTCTTTGGCGGCCGCTGCGATAAAGGCGCGCAGGCGGTCGTTCTCGTAATCGAGCTCGCTGGGAGGACTCTCGCGCCGCGCCCAGCGGCGCACCAGATCGAGCGCTGCGAGCTCCCCGGCAAGGTCATGGTCGGAGTCGAAGTCGCGTTCGATGCGGGCGATGCGCGCAAGCTCGGCGCGCTCCACACGGCCCAGCAAGGTCTGTCTGTGGATACGTGCGATGCGCTGGGCGAGGTCGATCAGTGCGTCGCCGGGCAGATAGACCCAGCCGTCGGCGTCGGCGTAGGCGCGGCGATGCAGGGCGCGCGGCGAGGTCGAGATCGCGGCCAGTTGTGTCAGCTCACGCATGTCTTCCTGTGAGATCTTCGCGATCTCACGCGGAAAGACGAGCGGCAGATCGAGTGAGCTGAAGACGATCCAGGCAGCCTGCCGCTCGTCGGCGTGCAGGCGCAGAGTGCTGGCGTGCAGTCGCAACTCTGCGGCCGCGCGACTCGCCGCAGACCCTCGTGGCTCGACCGGCGCACGCATGTGCCGAAGCCAGCGGCTCATGGCCGATCAGAGCGACCCGATTGCACGAACTCGAGCAGCGTCTTCTCTGCGACTTCGGCAATCTCGGTGGCAGCCATGCCTTCCCGTCCCTGGGTGGTTGCGAACTTCCTGACCTGGCCCGCCAGCATCTTCTGCACCATTCCGAGGATCTGGTCCTGCTCGCGCGCGTCGCGCTGCTGGAGGAAGATGTAACGGAAGACTTGGTCGCAGATCCAGACCAGCGGCTCGACGCCCCAGTCCGGAGCGTCAGCGCGGATCAACCCTGCCTCTACAGAGCTCTGCGAGATCCAGCGCGCCAGCCCGCCGAGTTGTTCGGCGATGTGGCGTTCGACACTCAGCGCACCACGCGTCGAGTACCAGAGTGGGATCGCCGTGCGCGAGCCGCGGAAGTATTCGAGATGAACGCAGATGATGAGCGCCAACAACTCATCGACGGAAACGCGTTTGCGACCGCGCAGCTCCTCCACCACCGAGCGCACGAGCTTCTCGAACTCGCGGTCGAGCAGCGCCACGATGATGGCGTGGCGGTCGTCGAAGTAGCGGTATACGGTCGCCACCGACATCTCGGTGCGGACCGCGACAGCGGTGGTGGTCAGGGCCTCAGCGCTGCCCGACTCCTCGATGAGTTCTGTGGCGGCGAGCAGGATCTGCTCGACGCGGTCGCGGCTGCGGCTTTGTAGCGGTTGCGTACGTGTCATTGATGCTTGCTGTTCGGGCACCCCCCTGACAGACAGGCATCGGCGGGAACGATATACAACAGCGACGACAGACACGCAACATCTGCAACCAGGTTTACACGGTTTACAGATCTTGATAAGATGTCAACCGTTCGACTCACGTCCACGTCGGAGTTTTCCGGCGCTGCGCGAGTCGGATGTCCTCGTCACTTCGGAAGTGTCGGGGCGTCGGCGGGGGAGCTCGACACCGAGTGTCCTCGGCCCGCGTACTACAACCACCCGCGCGTGCCGGCACGTGCATTTTCGCTCAGGAGCGATCCAATTGAACAGTCAGTGCTCTGTGCGACGCGAGACGTCGTCCTCTCGTTCGTGCAGAAAAACAGAATTCAGGTTTGACCCGTGACAGGCAGCTGACTCACTTCACGGTCCGCAACACGTTGGCGACGACCAACGGCCCCATCCCGGCCGCGTCGCCGACCTCGCGCCACCCGTCCCGTCCTATCTCCAGACCCGGTTGTTCCCCCGCTCACTGAGCGACACACCGGTGTTCTGACGACGGGCGAGTCGCGTGATGCGGCCGCAGCGAACAGGTGTGGACAACCTGTTCGCCGGTCGTAGCAGCAAATCGTGGGCCCGGCCGCGCTGGCACGATTACCCCCCTGACGGCGCGGTCGGGAACCCGCGACTGACGTCGCTTGATGCCCTCAAGCCGAGTATAGGTAAAGCGGAATCAGATTCAGCTCGTGCCCGTGGCGCGCCAGCGCTCGCGACGCAACTATGGTTCCCGCCGTGGAGTCTGAGAAGAAAGGCCGCGGGCGCGCAGTCGTCTGGACGCTCGTCGGCATCTTGCTGGGCGGCTTCGCGCTGCGGATCTGGGGCATCCGCAGCGGCCTTCCCGTCGCCTTCAACCTCGACGAGTACGCACACTTCACGGTCTCGGCCGTGAAGATGTTCGGCGGCGGCCACAACCCCAACTACTTCCAGAACCCGCCGGCCTTCACCTATCTCATCCAGGTCTTGCTGGCAATCGCCTACCTGACGCCGCCGATCGGCAGCAGCGGGCGCGCCATCCAGCACGCCTTCGCCACCGACCCGACAGAGATCTATCTCATTGCCCGCGTCAGCGTCGCCGTGATGGGCGTGGCTGCCGCCGGGGTGCTGTTCGCGGTCGGTCGTCGTATCGCCTCGAGCGCGGTGGGGCTGACGGCCGCCGCCTTCATGGCCTTCACCTTCCTGCCCGTGCACTACAGCCACTTCGCGCTCAACGATGTGCCGACGTTGCTGCCGCTGGCGATCGGGCTCTTCGGCCTGGCCGGCGTGATCCAGAACGGGCGCGCGCTCGACTACGGCGTGGCCGGGCTCGGGCTGGGCCTTGCGACCGGCACCAAGTACACCGCCGCCGCGCTCTCGGTGTCGATCTTCGTCGCCTGGGCAATCCGCTTCTTCGATGACCGCGAGCGCGGACGGCGCGAGTTTTTGCTCCTGGTGATGGCCGCCGGCGTCTCGCTCGCTGCCTTCGTGGTCGCCAATCCCTTCGCGGTGCTCGACGCCGACAAGTTCTTCTACGACATGCGCCGCCAACAGGACCTCTCGGCCGGGGTCGCCAAACTCGGCACCGACGACACGACCGGCTGGGCCTACTACGCCTGGACGCTGCTCTGGGGCTTCGGCGTGCTGCCGCTGCTGGCGGCGCTCGGCGGAATCGTGCTGGCGCTGAAGCGCGACTGGCGGCGCGCCCTGCCGTTCGCCGTGTTCGTACTCATCGTCTTCCTCTTCATGGGCAAGCAGATGCGCTTCTACGCGCGCTGGATGATGCCGATCTACCCGGTGCTGGCGCTCTTCGCCGGCTACTTCGTGGTCGAAGCCGGCCGCTGGATCACGACAAGGCTGCGCGCGCGCAAGCCCGACCTCGCCCCGACATACGCCATCGCCGGCCTGCTCGTGCTGGCGCTGGCCAGCTCAGTGATCCACGTCGTGCACAACGACCGCGTGCTCAGTCGTACCGACACGCGCACGCTGGCCAAGCAGTGGATCCTCGAGAACGTGCCTGCTGGCGACAAGATCGCCTTCGACCTCGTCGGCCCTCCGCCGTACTACCGCCAGAACAACTCGGCCAAGGGCGAGCCCGCCTTCGCGATCCGCCCGCTGCCGCGCGGAACCGAGATCGAGAAGTTCGCTCAGAACCTCTCTCCCGAAGTGCTCGACAGCTTTGAGCGCGAGGGCTACTGCTGGGTCGCCACGGCCAGTATCCAGAAGGGACGCGTGACGAAGGACCCCGAAAAGGCGCCCGGCGCTGCCGCGTACTTCGCGGCGCTCGAGGAGCGCGGGACACTCGAAGCCAGCTTCTCGCCGATGAAGCCCGGACGCGAGGCCGACCTGCCGCGCTTCAACTTCGACATCTCCTACAACTACTACCCGCTGGGCTATCACCGGCCGGGTCCGCAGATCGACATTCGCCGGCTGCACGGCGGGGTCTGCGCCGAGGATTCCCCGCGCGGAGCAACTTGATCTGTACTTCACGGTAGGCCGCTAAGGCATCTGGACGCCTCCGCCGATATCGGTCTGGTGTTCAGAAACAGAATCATTCTCGCTTCGCTGTGCGCGCTGCTCGTGTTCGGGCTGCTCGCCGCGGTTGCGGCTGCCAGCGCCGAAGCCTCGGTGCGGACGACCTTCCTGCTTTCGCGCTCCTACAACGGCGGCGTGCCCAACGGTGAGTCACGCAACGCCTCGATCTCGCGCGACCAGCGCATCGCGCGCGTGGCGGCCTATGAATCCGACGCGACAAACATCGTGCGCGGCGACAGCAACGGCTTCACCGATGTCTTCATGGTCAGGCGCGCGCGGCCCTGGCGCAGCAACGGTACGCCCTGGCACATCGGCACGACGACGCTGATCTCAAAGGGCATCGGCGGCAAGCCGGCCAACGGACCCTCCTACCTGCCGGCCGTGGCAGGCTCGTCGTTCAACCTGCCCAAGTGCATCGCCTTCGTCTCTGAGGCCAGCAATCTCGTGCGGGGCGACACCAACGGCGTGGCCGACGCGTTCGTCTACACGTTCAAGAATCGACGCATCACGCGCGTCTCGGTGTCGAGCACGGGCAAGCAGGCCAACGGCCCGACGACCGAGGTCGCCGTCAACGCCAACTGCGGCCGCGTCGCCTTTGTCTCCGAAGCCACCAACCTCGGCTACAGCGGCGGCGGCAAGTCGCGCTTCAGCACCGCGGCGGTGCGCGGCGGCAGCGGCGGCAAGCGCCAGGTCTATGTGCGTGTCCGCGCCGGTCGCTTCGGCGGCCTGACCTTCCTGGCCTCGGCCAACAAGTCGCGCAAGGCGGGCAACGGCGACAGCTACCAGGTCTCCTTCGCCCGCTACGGCAGCCACGTGGCCTTCACCTCGACCTCGACAAACCTCTCGCGCGCCGACCGCGACAAGGGCGAGGACGTCTACGTCCGCGAGTTCAAGAAGGCCAGCAAGCTGCGCTTCAAGACGAAGCTCGTGTCGCAACGCAACGGCCGTCGCGGCAACGGCGCCTCGAGCCACCCGGCGATCAACGAGTACGGCCAGTACGTCGCCTACCAGACCCTGGCCAGCAACCTCGTCTCTGGAGACAGCAACCGCAAGCAGGACATCGTCCAGACCGACCTCGTTGCGCGCCGCAACCACATCGTCAGCCGATCGATCGACGGACCGGCCAACGGCCGCTCATCCGATCCGACGATCTCCGGTGGCGGCGAGTTCGTGCTCTTCGCGTCTGAGGCCACGAACCTGCGCCCCTCACGCGACATCCGCTTCACGCGCAACGGCCACCAGAACATGATGCTCTGGAACAAGCCGACACGGCACGTCTCGGTCGAGTCGCGCAACTACGCCAACAAGTACCTCGACGGTCCGTCCGAGAATCCCGCAAGCAGCCTGCGCGGAAACTACGTGCTCTTCCAGAGCCAGGCTCCGCAGGTCGACCGCTTCATCAGGAACCTGGCCGGTCACAACCAGGTCTACCTCCGCTACCTCGGCCCCAAGTGACCTTCAGGCAGTGCCGGCCCCGCAAGGGGCGCGCACGCATGCGACTTCCCGGGGGTTTTCATTCCTTGCCTGCTCCCTTGCGGAGCAGGCAGGGAAAGATCAGCTGTCAGCGGTCAGCGTCAACGGCCAACACGGGCAGCGCTGCCAACTCGTCGTCGCGTGAGAGCGGGACCCAGACCTTGCCGTAGCCCAGTGCGATGTCGGTCGGGGCGTTGCCGATCTCGGTCGGCAGTTCGTCGCGGCGTCCGCTGCTCGTGTCGATGCGCGTGATCGTGTCGGTCTCGATACCGATGACCCAGATCGAGCGCGCGTCACCGGCCATCGCCAGCGGCCGGATCGGCACAGGAATCGGCCGACCGACGACCTTGTTGGTGCTGGGGTCGATGCGCCAGACCTGTCCGTTGGGGATGCCCTGGCGCACCTGGGCCTCGTGGGCCTCTCCCTCGCGCACGGGCCGGCCGCGCAGGTTGCTGACCCACAGCTTGTCGCCGGCGTAGACCAGTGCCGCGGGCGCGCCGCATTCAGTGACGACCTCATTGACCTGATCGGCCGGTCGCTCGATGGCGGCCTCGTTGCAGGTGCGACCACCCACGCGAATCGATTCGACGACCTCGTTGCGAGCCGGATCGACGCGGTCGACGACGCCGTCGCGCAGGTTGCTGACCCACAGCGAACCGTCGCCGACGGCGACCTTGTAGGGCGGTCCGCTGAGCTTGATGCGCGGACCGAACGGTCTGCCGCTCTCGGGGTTGACGCGACGGATCGACTCGCCGCGGATCGATGTGACCCACAGCGCACCAAAGCCGGCGGCCATGCCGTAGGGGCGGTTGTCGACCTTCGTCGAGCCCAGCACGCGGCCACTCCTGGCATCGATCCGGAAGAGCTTGTCGTTCTGAAAGGCGGCCACCCAGACCTTTCCGAAGGCGTAGGTGAGTTGGTACGGCGAGTCGTCGATCGTCACCGGCTTGCCGATCGTCTCGCCGCTCTCTGGATCGACGCGCGAAAGCACGCCGCCGGCCATGCTCGTGACCCACACCGACCCGCCGCCGACGGCAACTCCGATCGGACGCCGCGGCAGCTCGGTGGTGGTCCCCCTGAAGGGCTCGACGAGCACACCTGCGTCGTTGCGCTTGACCTTCTTCTGCTCTTCGCCGCAGCCGGCCATAGCGGCCAGCAGGCAGAGCATCACGAGCAGTGCGGCCGCGCGCTTCACCTGGCACTCTCCTTGCAGCTCGAGTAGGCGATCCAGGCGCGGTTCTCGCCGACGAAGTTGAAGCCCGGCTGGCGGAACCCGGTCCACGGTTTGCGCGTGGTGCGCGTGACGACGGTCATCTGCAGCGGATCGAGCGCGCTCGTCTGGAGCAGCTGGACGCCCTCAGTCGGCGGCTTTGTGAGCTGGGTGGTGGGCACCACCTCGTCTTTGCCGGCGCGCAGTTCGTAGCGGATGATCGGCACCGATTCGTGGGTGAAGGCGATGATCGGCCTGCACTGCTCGATCTCGGCGCGCACCCGTGGGCTTGAGATGATGTCGACGACGCGGCTGTAGCTGATCGAAATCTGGTCAGTCGATGTGTTGAGGCCACGGGCCTGGCGCAGATAGTCGGGCGAGCGGAAGACCATCAGAGCAATGGTCAGCAGTGCAAGTGCAATGCCGACCTTGCGCGCGGGGCCGGACAGCCGCTCCCAGCCGACCAGCGAGAAGGCGACGCCGAAGCACATCACGAGGCTGGGCACGACGAGGTAGCGCGGGATCACCGAGAGCCCGGCCAGCGAGATCAGCAGGTAGGTGGTGATGCCGACTGCGACCAGCGCGGCCAGCATCAACATGTGCTTGCGGTAGACCCAGAAGGCCAGCGCAAAGCCGGCCGCACCGCTGGCGGCGTTGACGACCTTCTCGCTGCCGCCGATGAATCCGGGCAGCGCCAGGATCGCCTCGGGCAGCGACTTCTGACGGTTGACCGCCTTGGCGACCTCGCTCGTTGAGTTGACCGAATAGAGCGCGTCGCCCGTCACGATCCAGTCCCACAGGAGCCAGATGATGAGCGCCGAGAAGACAAGCACGCCGTAGCCGGCCAGCGCTGGCAGCCCCGGCCGGCGGCCGGGCAGCGAGTCCTTGGGACGTACAAAGCCCCAGGCCAGCCACAGCCAGTAGAGCCCGGCCATGAGCCAGGCCTCGGGGCGCAGCAGACCGGCGATGCTCAGCAGCACCAGCGGCGCCAGCCCGCGGCGCGGCTTCGCGGGCTCGAGCACTGCGGCCCAGACGATCAACAGCAGGAAGGGGATGTCGAGCATCGAGCGCAGCGAGAAGGCCAGCAGGTCGGTGCGGGTGAGCAGCACGAGCACGGTCACGAAGGCCACGAGCGTGCCGACCTGTTGCTTGACGAGCCTGTAGACGCCGTAGAGCAAGCCCGTGTACATGGCGATCGAGAGGTAGGTCAACACGGGGATGGCCGCGCTGCCAAGTGGCGAGAGCAGCGCGGTGTAGACGTTGAAGATGGGGTGAGGAGTCGGCGTCTTGTAGACGAGATAGTCGGGCAACTGCCCGCTGAGCATCTCGTTGCCCCAGATCAACGCGTAGTACGTGTCGTAGTTGGGGAACATCGGCCGCCAGACCACGAAGGCGACCAGCGCGACGAAGATCGCGCCGAAGAATCCGTACTCGACGCGCGGCTTCTCGAGCCACGCAGTCAGGGTTTCGAGCCAGCGCGTGACCCGCCCCCCGCTGACGGGGGGCGGGGCTGCGCCGGACAAGGCTGTCGGGACCGCTTCGATTCGGCTGTCCCGAGCCGACTAGTTCAGGCGCTCGACGAGGATGGCCATGCCCTGGCCACCGGCGACGCACATCGTCTCAAGACCGAACTGCTTGTCGCGCGTCTCGAGGTTGTTGAGCAGCGTGCCCATGATGCGGGCGCCGGTCATGCCGAAGGGGTGACCAACTGCGATGGCGCCACCCTGGACGTTGAGCTTGTCGATCTCGATACCCAGCTTCTCGGCGCTCGGCAGGACCTGCGCGGCGAATGCCTCGTTGATCTCGACGAGGTCGACGTCGCCGATCGTCATGCCGGTGTCCTTGAGCAGACGCTCGACTGCCGGGATCGGGCCGACACCCATGTACTCGGGCTCGACGCCGCCTGCGGTGGCGGCGATGATCTTGGCGCGCGGCTTGAGGCCCAGCGCCGCCGCCTTCTCGGCGCTCATCACGAGCGCGGCGGCCGCGCCGTCGTTGAGCGGGCAGGCGTTGCCGGCCGTGACCGAGCCACCCTCGGGCTTGAAGACCGGGGCGAGGCCGGCCAGCTTCTCGACCGTGGTGCCCGGGCGCGGTCCGTCATCCTTGGCGACGACGGTGCCGTCGGCCGTGGTGTAGGGCGTGATCTCGCGGTCCCAGAAGCCGTTCTCCTGACCCTCGACGGCCAGCTGCTGGCTGCGCGCGGCGAACTCGTCCTGAGCCTCACGACTGACGCCGTAGCGCTCGGCGACGTTCTCGGCCGTGATGCCCATCGGGATGTAGACGTTCCAGAGCGAGTCCGGCGAGCCGTCGAGCTTGGGGTGCATCTGGAAGTCGGCGGCGCCGGCTGCGCGGCTGGAGGCCTCAAGACCACCGGCCAGGTAGATCTCACCGTCGCCGGCCTTGATGGCGTTGGCGGCGGCGCGGATGCTCTGCACGCTTGAGGCGCAGAAGCGCGAGACGACGTGACCGGGCACGCTCTCGGTGTAGCCGGCCAGCAGCCAGGCGTTGCGCGCGACGTTGTAGCCCTGCTCGTTGTCGGGGAAGCCGACGCCGAGGATGATCTCGTCGTAGTCCTCGGGGGCGACTGCGTCCTTGTACTTCTCGACGAGCGTCTTGACCGCGAACGCGGCAAGGTCCTCGGCGCGCTCGCCTGCCAGCGAGCCCTTGAAGGCACGACCGATCGGTGTACGGACGACGTCGACGATCACTGCATCAGGCATTGATGAACTCCTTGGAGAATGAGTGGGGAGATGAGGGTGGTGGGAGATACAAGAGGCCCGTAGATTCTCGGCGGGCCATGGAAAATCGCGACAAGAGCCTACCGTCTCATGAACAATTGCCGCCGCCGGCAGAAACTTCGCGCCGGCTGTGACGTTTGGAACAACGGACCCGTAAACAGATGCCCACGACCCTCACAACTTCCGCCAGCTCCCGCCGATTCGTCTGCGCCGTGACCACGGCGCTGCTGGCCGCCGTCTGCTCGCTGGCGCTGCTCTCCTGCGGCGACGCCAAAGCCGGTCCGCTGCGCATCGTGGCGCTCGGCGACTCCTCGGCCAGCGGCCCCGGCCTCGGCCCGAAGTACCCGGATGCGCCGCCCGAGTGCGATCGCACCTACGGCGGCTACGCCGCACTCGTGGCCACGCGCGTTGTGCACCAGAGCTTTCTCAACGAGACCTGCAGCGGTGCTGTGACCTCGAGCCTGACGGGCGGCTGGACCTACCCCAGCGGAAACCACGTACGCCCGCAACTCAGTGCGCTCGACGGCAGCGAGTCCGTCGTGCTGCTCTCGATCGGTGACAACGACGCCGACTTCGGCACAGTCACAAACAACTGCCTGTGGCACAACCACTCAAACGACGACGTCTGCACACAGACCTACATGGAAGGCTCGACGAACAAGCTGATCGCCAAGGCCCAGTCGGTCGGCGGCGCTGTCGGCGCCTCGATCGACGCCATTCGCGCGCGCTCGCCGAAGGCGGAGATCTTCCTCGTCGGCTACATCGACCTCGCGCCGCGCAACGGCGTCGGCTGCGACGGCTTGTTGTGGCTGACGTGGAATGACGCGCCGGTCTTCGACGACTGGGAGGTCGCGCTCAACGAGACATTGCGCAGCACGGCCGCAAGCCACGGCGCGCACTTTGTCGACGTCTACTCGCAGTCGGCCGACCACACCGCTTGCGCCGCCCAGCCATCCGCGCGCTGGGTCTACAGCTACGTCGGCCCGGCCGAAATGGTCGCGCTGCATCCGACCCCGGCAGGCGCCGACGCCGTGGCAAATCTCGTGATCGCGGCGATGCAGCGGGCTGGCGTGGAGCTGGGCCCGGAGGCCCGTGTGGACGCATTGACCTTCAAGCGCCTGCGTCCGGCCAGCCGCGGCGGGGTCTTTTCGCGCAACGCGCCGGCGCGCGGCGGGGCGCCGATCTCGCTGCTGCTCGACCAGCCGGCGCTCGTGAGCTTCAAGCTCGAGCACGTGACGACTGGACGCCGCGTCGGCGGCCACTGCAAGGCGCGCACGAAGAAGAACCGGCGGCACTCGAAGTGCCTGCGCACAGCGACGCGCGGCAAGTGGTGGAGCGCGCAACTGCCCAGCGGGCGCTCAGAGATCTACGTGACCGGACGCAACAAGGGCCGCCGGCTGGCCAAGGGGCGCTACCGCGTGCGTCTCAGGAGCAGCAACACGCTCGTCGACACGTACGTCACGAAGACGTTTTCGATCGTGCGCTGACAGGCTCGTGACTACGGCGTCTGCACAGATTGCGCGCCGCGGCGCGATTTCATCAGTTGCCGAAAGACCATCGCTCAACTAGGCTGGTGGGGCGGCCATTGGCAGATCTGCCGCCGTCCTGCGTATCGCTCGGATTCGGTACGCCACAAGTACAGGAACTCGAAATCAGACTTCGCCTGAGAAACCTTCTGCTCGCCCCGTTGGCCCTCGCGCTGATCGCCGCGTCACTGGTGCTCGCCCCTGGCGCCTCGGCG
The DNA here is from genome assembly GCA_044463545.1 of Solirubrobacterales bacterium. Classification (GTDB taxonomy): domain Bacteria; phylum Actinomycetota; class Thermoleophilia; order Solirubrobacterales; family JACPNS01; genus JACPNS01. The sequence continues at coordinate 1,406 of JBIQMF010000001.1, read as the reverse complement.
TCGCTGGGCCGCGTCGTGATGCTTGGCGATTCGTTGGCTTCGGGCATGGGCCTCGGTCCGCGCACGGGTGGATCGATCCTGGCCTGCGGGCAGACGACAGGCAGCTATCCGGAACTCGTACGCGCTCGACTCGGCCTGCCCGTGGCAAGCCAACCACTGGCCAGCACCGGGCCGTGGTCGAACGCTTCTTGCAACGGCGGCCACACCGGTGTCTTCTACGGCGGCTGGACCGGCATACCGGCATACCCGGGGATGCAGGAGAACGACGGCACGTGGATTCCGCCACAGTTCAACACGCTGGGCGGCAACGAGCAGGCGGTGATCGTCGGTACCGGCGGCAACGAGGCCTACTTCGGCGAGGTGGTCGACCGCTGCCTCGGCCTCCCGAGCAACTCCCAGAAGCTCGCCGAGTACGGCTACCCCCTTCCGCCCGGGGTGAACTTCACCAACGGCTGCATCCAGACCTACGGCACCGACGGCGTCGGACTGTTGCGCAAGGTCGTCGGCTACGGCGGCGTCGAGGGCTCTGAGCAGAAGGTCGAGGCGGCCATCGCCGACGTCAAAGAGCTCGCGCCGGCGGCCAAGATCTTCCTCGTCGGTGTGCCGCGCCTCGTGCCTGCGGACGGTGCCGGCTGCATGCCCAACCCGATCCTGACCGACGCCGACGCCCCTGTGCTCGAGGTCTGGCAGAGCGAGTTGCGGGCGGCCATGCAGCGCGTCGCGAACCGTCAGGGCATCCACTTTGTCGACATGAACAAGATCTCTGGCGACACGCACACGATGTGCGCGCCTGAGTGGTCGCAGCGCTGGATCAACCCCTGGAGCGTCGAGTACGGGCTCGAGTACCCGGGCATCGCGCTGCACAACAACCCGACCGGTGCCGCGGCGACGGCCGAGGCGATCGTCGATGCCTTCGCCGCTGAAGGGCTTGACACCGGTTCGATCGCCACAGACCCCGTCGTCTCGATCACATCACCGTCTGGTGGACTCGTGACCAAGAACGCCAGCGTGACTCTCAACTTCAGTGCAAGCGACAACGTTCGCGTCGAGCACTGCACCCACACCAGCGGCCAGAGCGTGGCGCTCGCCCCCGGGGTGAACACGATCACCGTCAGGTGCTTCGACGACGCCGGCAACGAAGGCGTGGCCAGCGTCAGCGTGACGCGTGACAACACCCCGCCGCAGGTGACGATCACCTCTCCGGCCAACGGCACCAACACCACCGCCAGTTCGATCGCGTTGAACTACCTGGCCAGTGACAACGTCGGCACGCCCGACTGCTCGCCGGCCAGCGGCACAAGTCGTCCGCTGACGATGGGCGCGAACACGCTCAGCGTCAGCTGTGTCGACAGCGCGGGCAATGCAGGCACGGCGGCCGTCGTGGTCAACCGCGGAACAACGCCCGT